>NZ_JBEXJK010000264.1:0-11472 GCF_040609095.1 Kitasatospora sp. NPDC004799 | reverse complement strand
ACTGAAGAAGGGCGAGGCGGCCACCGTCACCCTGAACGCCCAGTCCGACACCAAGCTCAACGCGACCGTCCTGTCGGTCAGTTCGCTGCCCACCGCCGTGCCCTCCCAGCTGCCCTCGCTGGACCTGCGCGGCGCCGCCACCCGGCCCGCCGTCGATCCGCAGGTCGCCCGCGAGCTCAAGCGCCAGGTCGCGGCCGAACTGCACCAGCAGATCACCCGGTTGACGGCCGCCTCCGGCTCCGAGCCGGACCGCGCCACCCGCCGCCAGCGCGGCCGGGCGCTGATCGAGGAAGCCGTCGCCCGGTGGTCCGACGCCTACGCGCAGACCCAGGGCATCCCGCCCACCCGGGAGCAGGACCGCGCCCTCGCCGAAGCCGTCTTCGACCTGCTGTTCCGGGCCGGCCGGCTCCAGCCCTACCTGGACGACCCGGAGATCGAGAACATCCTGATCAACGGCTGCGACGACGTCTGGGTCTCCAAGGTGCACCAACCCCTGCGCCAGGTACCGCCGGTGGCCGACAGCGACGCCGAACTCGTCGAGCTGCTGCAGGACCTGGCCCGCCAGCACGGCGGCGGCGAGCGCAGCCTGTCCACCGCCAGCCCGACCCTCGCGCTGCGGCTGGAGGGCGGGATGCGCCTCCAGGCCCTCACCGAGGTGACGCCCCGCCCCTACGTGGCGATCCGGCGCCACCGGGTGGCCTCCGCGACGCTGCCCGAGATGGTCGAACTCGGCACCCTGGACGCCACCTTGGCCGCCTTCCTGGCCGCCGCGATCCGGGCCCGGAAGAACGTGATGATCACCGGCACCCAGGGCGTCGGCAAGACCAGTCTGCTGCGCGCGATGGCCGCCGAGATCCCGCCGGACGAGCGGATCGGCACCCTGGAGTCGGAGTTCGAGCTCTGGCTGCACACCCTCGGCCACCTGCGCCAGGTCGTCCCGATGGAGGCCCGCGAGGGCAACGGCGAGCGCGTCGAGGGGCGCCTGGCCGGGGAGTTGACCCTCGGCGACCTCATCCCGGCCGCGCTGCGCATGACGCTCTCCCGGATCATCGTCGGGGAGGTCCGCTCCGGCGAGGTCGTCCCGATGCTGCGGGTGATGACCAACGGCGAGGGCGGCTCGATGTGCACCCTGCACGCCCGCGGCCCGCACATGGTCGTCGACCGCATCGCCGAACTCTGCCTGGAGTACGGCTCGCACATGACCGATTCACTCGCCTACCGGCTCACCGCCAACGCCCTGGACCTCATCGTGCACGTCACCATGGTCGACGAGACCGCCGTCGGCGGCCGCCGGCACCGCTTCGTCTCCCACGTCCTGGAGGTCACCGGCCTCGGGGAGAGCGGCCGGCCCGCGCTGAACACCGTCTTCGGCCCCCGGCCGGACCTCGGCGAGCCGCGGGCCGTCCCGCACACCCCGCCGCAGTGCCTGGACGACCTGCGCCGGGCCGGCTTCGACGCCTCGCTGCTCGGCTCCCGGTACGGGAGCTGGACCACCCCGCTCCAGCTGCGGATCGGCGGTGGCGCGCGGTGATGCTGCTCTTCGCCCTGTGCGGGCTGGCGGTCGCGGGCGGCCTGGTCGCCCTGGTGGCCTGGGCGCGCGGCAGCGAACCCGGCGAGGAGGACGGGACCGACCGGCCGGCCAACCCGCTGGCCGGCCGGGTCCACGTGTTCTGGTACGGCGCCCCCGGCACGGCCGCGCACCGGATGGTGCGGCTGCGCCGCGTCCAGCTCCCGCTGGCGCTCGCCGGCGCGCCGCTGGCCTGGCTGTTCACCGGCATCCCGCTGACCGCGCTGCTGGTGCCGCTGGCCGTCTTCGGCCTGCCCTGGCTGTTCGACACCACCCGCCCGGACACCCACCGGATCGAGCGGCTGGAGGCGCTCTCCGAGTGGACCCAGCGGATCGCCGACGTGCTGCTGCTCGGCGTCGGCCTCAACCAGGCCATCGTCACCAGCCGCCGCACCGCCCCGGCCGCCCTGGAGGACGAGATCGGCGAGCTGGCCGCCCGGCTGCAGGCCCGCTGGCGGCCCGAGGAGGCGCTGCGCGCCTTCGCCGACAGCCTCGCCGACGCCACCGCCGACAAGGTGCTCGCCGCGCTCGTGCTGCGGGCCGGGGACAGCGGGCCCGGCCTGGCCCGCACGCTCTCCGACATGGCCGACTCGGTGCGCGAGGAGGTCCGCCAGCGCCGCGCCATCGAGGCCGACCGGGCCAAGCACCGGACCACCATCCGCTGGCTGGTCGGCATCATCGTGCTGGTCGTCACGGTCGGCTCCTTCAACACCGAGTACACCCGGCCGTACGGGACCTTCCTCGGCCAGGTCGTGCTCGCCGTGGTCGCCGCCCTGTTCGTGGCGATCATCGCCTGGATGCGGGCGCTGGCCTCCCACCCGCCGGTGCCCCGGCTGCTGACGCCGGACCGGCGCAGCCGGAGCGGACGGCGGTCCACCGCCGCCGCGACCGGGCCGGAGCCCGTCGAGCAGCTCGGGGAGGTCCGGTGATCTCCCCCTGGTCCGTGCTGGCCGGCGCCGCCGCGGCCGGCGGCCTCGCCCTGCTGGTCGCCGAACTGCGGCCGGCGCCACCGGACCTGCGCCAGGCGCTGGACCGGCTGCACGCCACCCCCGCCGACCGCGAGCAGGACCCGGACGAGCGGCCCCGCTGGTACGACCGGATCGGCGAGCGGTCCGTCCACCTGCGCGGGGTCTCCGTCCCGCGCCGCGAACTCGCCCTGATCGGCCGCACCCCGGCCCGGTTCATGGTGCACAAGCTGCTGTTCGCCGCGCTCGGCCTGGTGCTGCCCGCCTACCTGGGCGCGATGGCGCTGCTGATGGACGTCGGCCTGCCGTTCGCGCTGCCGCTGGTCGCCGGGCCGCTGCTGGCCGGACTGCTCTGGTTCGTCCCGGACGCCGTCGTGCGCGGCGAGGCCAAGGAGGCGCGCACCGAGTACCTGCACGGCATCGCCGCCTACCTGGAGCTCGTCGCGATGGAGCGGGCCGCCGACTGCGGCCCGGCCGAGGCGCTGCGCCGGGCCGCCTCGGTCGGCCAGGGCGCGGTGTTCCGGCGGATCCGCGACGCGCTGGAGCGCGCGGCCACCGACCGGCTCCCGCCGTGGGCCGGACTCGACGCGCTCGCCGAGGAGTTGGGGCTCAGCCCGCTCCAGGACGTGGCCGACATCATGCGGCTCTCCGGCACCGACGGCGCCGCCGTCTACGACACCCTGCGGGCCCGCGCCAAGGGCCTGCGCGGGGAGCTGCTCGCCGAGGACCTCGCCCGGGCGAACGCCGACAGCGAGCGGATGGTCGCGCCCGGGGCCGCGCTGACGCTGCTGATGACCGTCCTGATCGTCTTCCCCGCCCTGCACCAGATGCTCAACTGAGCGCGACCGCCGTGCGCTTGCCGTACCCGTCCGGCCCCGCGAGCCCCACCGGCCCGTCCGGAGCAGCAGGCACGACCATCACCACCACACCACACAGCCAGACCCGGGAGACCCCGATGACCGTACGACTCGCCCACCTGACAGGCCGGGTGCTGCGCCCCGTCCTGCTACCGGTCCAGTTCGCGCTGCTGCTGTTCACCCTGCGGCTCGGTCGGCTGCGGGCCGCCCGGGCGCGCGGCGACCGCGGCGCGATCAGCATCGAACTCGCCCTCGCCATCATCGCGTTGGTCTTCGTCGCGGGCGCCGTGGCGACCGCGCTCTACCTGCTGAAGGACAAGGTCGTCCAGAAGGTGGAGCAGGACCCGAACATGCCGGGCGGCGGCGCGGGCGCGGGCGGCGCCACCAAGTGAGGCGTCCCGCTCTCCGCCGCAGGGGCGACCGGGGGTCGATGAGCGTGAGCCTCGCCATCGTCTTCCCGGTCGTCCTGCTGCTCGTGCTGCTCGTCGTCCAGGCCGCGCTGTGGTGGTACGACCGCCAGGTCGCGCTCACCGCCGCCCGCGAGGGCGTGGACGCCGGACGGGTGCAGGGCAGCGCGACGGACGGCGAGAAGAACGAGGCGGCCCAGCGGCAGGCCCGCGACTTCCTCGACCGGCAGGGCGTGCACGGGTACACGGTGCGGACCGACGGCAGCACGGCGCAGACCGTCCGGGTCACCGTGCAGCTGTCGCCGCCGCTGCTGATACCCGGGCTCAGGGCGCCCGCCATCACCCAGTTCGCCGAGGCGCCGCGCGAGCGCTTCGTCCCGCCGGTGGTGACGCCGTGAGGGGCGCGCCTCGGGTGCCGGGCCGGGGGGCGCTGCTCCGGCCGCGGGCGCGGCTTCGGCCGCGGCTCCGGTTGCGGCCGCGCCGGCGGGACCGGGGCGGGATCGCGATCGAGGCGGCCATCGTCGTGCCCGGGGTGGTCGGGCTGGTCCTGGTGGCCGTCGCCGCCGGGCGGGTGCAGACCACGGCCGGCACCGTGGAGGCCGCCGCCCGGGCCGGGGCCCGGACCGCCTCCCTGCAGCGCAGCGTGGACGGGATGGACCAGCCGGCCAGGGAGTCCGCCCTCGCGACGCTGCGCCAGCAGGGCGTGTCCTGCCGGAACGGGGACGTGCGGGTCGGCCGGGGGGAGCTGAACCTGCCGGGCGGACCGGTCACGACCGTCACGGTCACGGTGGTCTGCGACGTGGAACTGGCCGATCTGCTCGGCGGACCGTCCGGGGTACCCGTGACGAAGCACCTCGTCGGCGAGTTCACTTCGGTGGTGGACCGTTACCGGGGCACCTGACGGCGCGGTGCCGTCACCGGGAAGACGGGGGATTGGAGGCGGCTCGTGCGGGGGAGACGCAAGCGGAGAGCGCCCGGGGGATGACACGGCGGTACCGAGTGGCGCCCGGCGGGGCCGGTGGGGAGAGCAGCGTGCGATGTGGGGGAAGGGGACGGGAGTGGTGAGCCGTCTGCGGCGACGGCTGTCGGCGCGCCGGTCCGACCGGGGTGCGGTGGCCCTCTTCGTGGCGATCTGCGCGGCCTACGTCGTGCTCGTCATCGCCCTGGTGATCGACGCCGGCGGCCGGCTGCGGGTCGCCGAGCGGACCGACGCCTACGCCCTGGAGGCCGCGCGGGTCGGCGGCCAGCAGCTCGACCGGGCGGCCGTCCTGCAGGGCAAGGGCTTCAAGGTCCAGGAGAAGTACGTCCGGGACGCCGCCGACGTCTACCTCGGCCTGTACGGCCTGCGGGCGGGCGACATCGAGTTCTCCGGCGACGGCAAGGTCGTCACCGTCACCGTGCAGGCCGACTACCGCCCGGTCCTGCTGGGTGCGCTCGGGGAACGGAAGGTAACGGGCAAGGGCAGTGCGACCCTCGTCCACGGAGTCGAGAAAGCGGAGACCGACTGATGGCCGCGCCACGTGCCAAGGACCAGGCCCGTACCGCCCAGGCCCGTACCGCCCAGGCCCGTACCGGCCGGGCCGGGACGTCCCATCGCGCCGGCGGCGCCCGAAGGCCCGCCGCCCCGGCGCCCCGACCACCCCGGGGGCGCGGCCGTGCCGTGATCACCGCGCTCGGCGCGCTGGTCGCCCTGCTCGCCCTGCTGTTCGGCGTCCCCGCGCTGCTGCTGTACGGCACCGAGGCGGTCGCCGGAATGGGCGGGGTCGCCTCGGGCGGGGTGGGCGAGGCGCTCACCGGTCCGGACGACGGAAGCCTGTTCCTGTGGGCGCTGGTGGTGGTCGGCTGGCTGGCCTGGGGCTGCTTCGCGCTCTCCGTCCTGCTGGAGATCCCCGCCCAGCTGCGCGGCCGGATCGCCCGCCGCATCCCGGCCTTCGGCTGGAGCCAGCGGCTCGCGGCCGGGCTGGTCGGCTCGGTGCTCGCGCTGCTGCCGGTGGCCGGCTCGGCCTTCGCGGCCGTCCCCGAACTGACCCAGGGTCCGGTCGTCCAGGCGCAGTTGACGCCGGGCGTGCAGCGTGCCGCGCTGCCCGCCGCCCAGGCCGCGCCGGCCCTGACCCCGGCCGCCGAGCAGCAGGCCACGTACACGGTGCGGGACGCCCGGCCGGCCGACAGCCTGTGGTCCATCGCCGAGCGCCAACTGGGCTCGGGGGAGCGCTGGGTGGAGATCGCCAAGCTCAACGACGGGCGGGTGATGGGCGATTCGGGCGTCCGGTTCGACGCCGACCGGCCGATCCAGCCCGGCTGGGAGCTGCTGATGCCGGCGGACGCCAAGCCGGACGAGGCGAAGGCGCCTTCGCCCGCCCCGGCGCCCGTCCCGGCCCCTCAGGGGGATGCGGGGCAGAGCGCTCCGCAGCCCGGGGCGGAGGCCGGTGGGCCCGGCGGCGCGGGCGGTGCGGGTGCTCCGGGTGCTCCGGGCGGTTCCGGCGGGCAGCGGACCGTCACCGTCCAGGCCGGGGACAGTCTGTCGGCCATCGCCCAGCGGGAGTTGGGCGACGGGGAGCAGTGGCCGCAGCTGTTCGAGGCGAACAAGGGGGCGCAGGCCCCGGACGGCGGGCAGCTGACGGACCCGGACGTGGTGGTGCCGGGGATGGTGCTCACCGTGCCGGGGGCGGGGGGTGCCGCTCCGGCGCCCGCCGACCAGGCTCCTGCGCCCGCTCCGGCTCCTGCTCCTCCGGCTCCCGCGCCCGCTCCGGCCCCGGCTCCAGCGGATCAGGCTCCGGCGCAGACGCCGGCGCCGGGCGCCCCTGCGCAGGCCGCGCCGCAGTCGGCCCCGGCGCCCGCGCCCACGCACGCGCCGGCCCACGCGCCCGCCGCGCACGCCGACTCGGCCACCGCCGACGACGACTACACCGTCGCCCTCTCGGCCTCCACCGTCGGCGTCCTGCTCGCCGCCGTCATGGTCGGTGCCGTCGCCCACAAGCGAGGCACCCAGCAGCGCGCCCGCCGCCCCCGGCACCGCATCGCGATGCCCGGCGCCGAGGCCGCCGCCTTCGAGAACGAGCTGATGGCCCGGCAGGACCAGGCCGGACAGGAGCTGCTGGACCGCGCCCTGCGCACCCTGGCCCGCAACACCGTGCGCGGCGGCAAGCGGCTGCCCGCCATCGTCGCCGCCCGGATCACCCAGGACCGGACCGTCGAGCTGCACCTGTCCGGCCCGGCCGCCCCGATCGCGCCGTTCCGCGCCGCGCACGCCGCCAACGTGTGGTGGTGCAGCGCAGACTCCGGCGACCTGCTCAGCCCCGGCCAGTCCCGGAAGACCGCCGCGCCGTACCCCGCGCTGGTCACCCTCGGGACCTCGCCGGACGGCTCGGTGGTCCTCGCCGACCTGGAGGCCGTCCGGCTGCTCCACCTGTCCGGCCACCCGGACGACGCCCGCGACGTGCTGCGCACCCTCGCCATCGAACTGGCCCACAGCCCGCTCGCCGACCGGCTCCACCTGCACCTGGTGGACCTCGCCGAGGAGGTGCCGATCAGCGGCCCGGCCGCCGAACGCGTGCACCGCCACCCCACCCTGGAGGCCGCGCTCGCCGCCCTCGGCCCGCGCACCGCCAAGGCCCGCGCCACCCTGGTCGCCGCCGAGGCCACCAGCCCGCGCGAGGCCCGCAGCCGGGGCCAGGCGGACGAGTCCTGGACGCCCGAGATCGTGCTCTGCGCCCACCAGCCCGGCGGGGACGTCCCGGCTGAGCTCGGGCGCCTGCTCGACGCCCGGCCGCGCACCTGCGTCGCCGTCGTCACCCGCGCCCCCGAGCGCGGCACCGGCCCGGTCGCGCGGTGGACGCTGCCGACCTCCGGCCAGGCCGCGATCCCGGGCCTGCACCTCACGGTCGAGCTGCAGCGGCTCAGCGGGCAGCAGTACGACCAGGTCACCGAGCTGCTCCGGGTCGCCGACGACACCACCCAGCACCCGGCCCCGGCCTGGACGCTGGACGGGCCGGAGGACGACCCCGACACCACCGAACTGCCCGCCGCCGTACCGGTGCTGGCCGCCGTCGGGGCTTCGGCCGCGGTCGAGCCTTCGGCAGGCGGGGGATCGGTCGGCGGGGGCTCCGCCGGTGGGGCCTCGGCCGGTGCGCTGGAGGAGGGTTCGGACTCCGCCGCCGGCCCCCGGCTGCTGGCCCGGGTCATCGGCACCGGGGCCAGCCCGTTCGCGGGCACCGATCCGGTGACGCCCGCTCCGACTCCCGCCGCCCTGCCGCCCGCGGCCACGGCGCCGGCCCCCGTACCGGCCCCGGTTCCGGCCGGTCCGGCGCGGTTCGCCGTCAACGGGCAGGGGCGGCAGGCGGCCACCGACGAGACCACCCGGGACCTGCGGCGGCCGGGGCTGCCGGAGGGCGAGGAGGCGGACGGGTCGGGGGGCTCCCCCTCGGAGTCCACGGCGACCGTCGTGCTCGCCGTCCAGCCGGTCGTGCCGCAGCCCGCCGTGGCGGAGCCGGCGGGGGAGGAGCCGGTCGGGGACGAACCGGTCGGCGCGGTGCCGAGCGGGCCGAAGGCGGTCGAGGGCCCGGCGCCGTCGGCCGAGGCCGTTCCGGAGGCCGCTCCCGGCCCCGCCGCCGCCCTCGGGACCGGGCCGGCCGGGGCCGCGGCGACCGTCGGGACCGCGGACGCCGTCGAGACCGCGGAGACCGCTGAGAGCGCTGGGACCGCCGCCGGTGCGCGGGAGCCCGAGCCCGTCTCGAGCCCGGACCGGCCGCCGTCGCCCCGGTCGCCCGGACCACGCCCGGGCGCAGCGACAGCGACGACCTGCTCGCCATCCTCCGTTCCCCGGAGGCGCACGCCCAGCGCAGCGCCCCCCGGATCCGGCTGCTCGGCCCGGTGGACGTCGCGGGCGTGCTCGGCACCGCCGCCCCCGGCGCGCTGCCCCGGCTCACTGAGCTGGCCGTCTACCTGGCGCTGCGGCCGGGCTCCGACCACCACGCGCTCGACCACGACCTGCACCCCGGCGCGGCGCACCTCGACCCGCACCCCACCGCGGCCGACGCCGAGAGCCCGCTGCCGGCCAAACTCGCCGATCTGGCCGCCTGGTTCGGCACCTCGCCGGAGGGCCGCGCCTTCCTGCCCACCGACGGCACCGAGGGCTACTCCTTCGCACCGGCGGTCACCTGCGACTGGGACGAGTTCCGCGGGCTCTACCGGCGCGGCATGCGCAGCACCAGTGCCACCGCCGACGCGGCGCTCGCCCACGCCCTGGCCCTGGTCCGCGGCGCGCCGTTCGCCGAGGCCCCGCCGGCCTCGTACGGCTGGGCCGAGGCCGAGCGGCAGGACATGATCGCGGCGATCGTCGACACCGCCCACGAACTGGCCGCCCGCCGCCTGCAGTACGGCGACCACCGCAGCGCCGAGGCCGCCGTCTTCCGCGGGCTCGCCGTCGCGCCGGACGTCGAACTGCTGCACCGGGACCTCTTCTACGCCTACGCATCGGCCGGCGCCCGGGACCAACTCCTGCGCGCGGTCAACCGGTTGGACGCGCTCAGCCGCCGCACCGGCCGGGACCTGGACTCCGACACCGTCGCCCTGCTGCGGGACCTGCTCGCGGGCTCCTGAGCCGGACCGCCGACGGCCCGGTCGCTCCCACGGGGGCGGCCGGGCCGACGTGTTGACGGGCCGGCGGCGGATGTGGCGGTCGTGTGGGAGTTCCGTACGGATGCGGACGGCGGCTCGGGCGGCTGTCGGGGCGGCTTTCGGGCGGTGGGGTCCGGCGGCCGGTCAGACCGTCCGCAGCCAGGTGTCCAGGGTGGTGAAGTCGGCCTCGGTGAGCCCGCGTCGGGGGTCCACCCGGTGGAGCAGGGCGCGGGCGGGGGAGTGGGCGGCGACCCAGCGGCGGTCGGCCTCGGTGAGCTCGTCGTCCACCCAGGCGAACGGCCTCCCGCCCGCCCATTCGACCAGCGCACGGGTCTTCCAGTGCAGGGCGCCCGGCCCGTGCGGGGCGCCCGGTTCGTCCGTGGCCTCCGGGGTGTCCGGGGCGTCCACCGGCCAGTCCACGACGGGCAGTCGGGGCAGGCCCAGCCAGGGTGCGAGGCACTCGTTGGCGTCCTCCAGCCAGGTGGTGGCCCACACCGGTTGGGCCGGCAGGCTCAGCAGCCGCGGCCCCAACTCCGGGTCCACGCGGGCGATCAGCGGGTTGCCGCCCGGCGTCGCCCCGGCCGGGAGGTGCGGGCTGCGGAAGGTGGGGTAGCCGCCCGGAGGCGGGTCGCCGAAGGGGATCAGCGGGCCGTCCACGTCCAGGAACAGCAAGGGTCGACCGGGATCGATCATGACGGCACCTTAGCCGGGCCGGGAGGGGCGGGTGGCGCGCCGATCGGACACCCGGCCTGGAACGGGTGAGCCGGGATCTCGTAGGGTGGCGCGCACGGAGTGTGGTGGCAGGCACCACGCAGGCGAGGGCATCAGACGCCGCGGGAGCGGCGGGGCGGGGCGGTGACCAGGAGATGGCGGAGACGACAGCGGTTTCCGGAGGTCCCGACCCGGCAGCGGACTCGGGTCCCTGGGACGCCGTACCGCCGCCCCCGCGCCTCCCGGCCGAGGAGCACCCGCCAGGGCCCGCCGCGCTGTACGAGCCGCCGCCGGCGCCCCCGGTCGCGCCCGCTCCGGTGCCGGCCGCTGCTCCCGTACCGGGTGTCGCACCGGTTTCCGGGTTGGCGTCCGGGCCGGCGTCCGGGTTGGGCGCGCAGGGAGGCGTGCAGCCGGTCGGGCAGGCGCCCACACCGCTGCCCGCGCCCCCGGCCGCGCCGCCGGTTCCGCCGCCCGTTCCGCCCACCGGGTGGACCCTCACCGGACTGCCCGCCGCCGGGGCCGCGTCCGCGGCGACCCCGCCGCCGTTCCCGGTCCAGAGCGCGGCACCGGGTGCCGCCGCGGTCGGGGCGGGCGGGCTCGGTGCCGCGCCGCGCGGGCGGATCCTGGTGATCGAGGGCGGGTACGGCAACTCCGGCCGCCGCACCTGGGGCCGGGGCGGACCGACCCAGGCACCGGTCCTCTCGGCGATGCTCGCCGCCGTCTCGCCGCAGGTGCTGCTCGCCGCGGACGCGGTGGACGCCGTCCACCTCCCCGGCGCCGGCGACCCGCACACGGTCCTCGCCCACCTGCGGGCCGCCTCCCGGCACCCCGGACCGCTGCTGATCCACCTGGGCGGCCACGTCGTCGCCGACAAGCGCGGCGGGCAGCTCCAGCTGACCCTGCGGGACGCCAAGCAGGACGGCCTCCCCTGGCAGGCCGTCGCCGCCGAGCTGAGCCACCGTCCGGCCGAGTGGCAGACCCTCGTCATCGCCGACCTGAGCGCCGACCAGAACGCCTGGCCGTACCTCCAGGGCACCGTCTCGCCGCTCAGCGAGGGCATCCCGCTGTGGGCGGTGGTCAGCCCGGACCCGGAGCAGATCGGCACCTTCACCCGTGCCCTGATTGAGGCGCTGCACGGCGGCCGGCCGGGAGCGGGCGAGGTGCTCGCGCCCGAGCAACTGCGGCAGCAGGTGTACTCGGTGCTGCGACCGGACGTGGTCATCCTGGCCACGCACGCCCCGGACCGCCCGGTCTTCCGCAACACCGCCCGGCGCGGCGAGGGCCCGTCGGCTGATTAGGGAGTGAATATTCGGGTTGGGAGGGGTTTGGACTCGCTTGCCCGGACTCGC
>NZ_JBEXJK010000263.1:0-11529 GCF_040609095.1 Kitasatospora sp. NPDC004799 | reverse complement strand
CGTCGGGCGAGTTGAGCCGCCCGTCCACCCCGTGGGTGCCGCCGAAGCCGTACGGGGAGACCGGGTTGACCAGGGTGAGCGAGCGCACCAGCTCCGGGTGGTCGCGCAGCAGTTGCAGCACCACACCGCCGCCCATGCTCCAGCCGACCAGGTGCACCGGGCCGAGGGACAGCTCCCGGAGGAAGGAGAGCAGGTCCTCGCTGTGGTCGCGCAGGCCCCGGGTGGCGTCGACCGGCAGCGGCTCGGTGCCGCCGAACCCGCGCAGGTCGGGCGCCAGCGGACGGTAGCGGGCGGGGAGCGCGGTCATGGTCGAGTGCCAGAAGACGCCGGAGGAGACGTTGCCGTGCACCAGGACCACGGGCTCGCCGGTGCGGCCCTCGATCTCGGCGTGGTTCACGGTCAGCCGGTCGGTCGTCGTCAGTCGATCGGTGATCATCGGGGTCGTCCTCAGTTCAGCCAGCCGGCGACCTGCGCGCTCGCCGCGCTGTCCCAGCCGAGTTGCAGGTGATTGGCGAAGGCGATCAGCGCGGTGCCGCCGACGGTGCCGAATCCGGTGGTGTCCAGCGCGCTGGCCACGAAGACCACGCCGTCGCTGGGGCCGCGGTTCTCGTTGAAGATCCCGAGGACGCTGGGCGTGCCGCCGGCCAGGAGGTACGCCGTCACCGAGGAGGGCACCCCGGCCTGGTGCAGCGGGATGATCAGCGATCCGGCGTCGATCGCGGTCTGGATGCCGCTGCCGTCGGTGTAGAAGCCCTGGCCGCCGTAGTAGGTCGTGTACCAGTCCTGCTGGGTCTGGTCGACGCCGAACACCGAGTCCCACCGGGCCAGCATCTGCCGCTGCCCGGGGTAGACGTCGTAGCCGCTCGCGGGGGCGAAGGAGAACTCCGGGTGCGCGGTGTAGGTGCCGTAGCAGGTCATGCGCAGGTGGGGGGAGGGGGCGTTGATCGCGCCGCCGCACTGCGGCCAGATCGAGAAGTCGTGCGCCCAGCCGTGCGCGAAGGGGTAGTCGTAGCCGCCGTTCGGGCCGCCGAGGGTGATCAGCTTGCGGACGTCGCCCGCGTACGGGCGGCCCCAGGCGGGCTTCACCGAGGACACGTACGCCCGCGCGGACATCTCGCCCTTGCTCCAGCCCACCACGTCCACCTGCGGGACGCCGAGCTTGGCGCGGATCAGCGCGACGGCGTCGCCGACCGCCTGGGCCTGCATCAGGTTGTCGCCCTGCTTGTGCGCGAAGCCGATCGCGAAGACCCGGTAGCCCCGCCCGGCCAGGTTCTGCATCAGCCCGGTGCTCGGGCAGGAGGCGGCGCCGCAGCCGTAGCCGCCGGACTCGCCGGGGTTGGCCCAGGCGCGGTCCGGGTTGTCGTTGGCGCCGTGCACCAGCAGCACCGGGACCTGGTGCGCCCCGGTGTTCCAGCCCGGGGCCGAGTAGAGCAGGAAGCGGCCGGAGAAGGGCTGCTTGACGCCGCCGAAGAAGGTGAGCCGCTGGCCGTCCTGGTTGCCGCGGCCGTCCGGCGGGTACTGCTCCTGCCGGAAGCCGGTGGTGGTGTCGAGGTACCGCTCGACGCGGTCCCAGCCGTTGGCGACGCTGCCGTAGGTCGCCTCCAGGGTCAGGTTGGCCGGCACCGCGCCCGCGGCCGCGGCCGGTACCGACGGGACGGCCGCACCCATCAGCGCCAGCACGCCGGCGAGCACCCAGCCCAGTCCTCTTCGCCTACGGCGTCCGCTGCTCCACATGTGCGTTCACTCCTCCACGCTGAGGTTCGATGAGCGACACCGTACGAAGGTCGGAGTGCCGTCCCTATGGTGGCGGCGCACACCCCGGCCGTCCCGGTATGGCCGTCGGCCACCTGGCCAGGAGGCGGGCCCCGAGGGGCACCGCGTCCGGGGCTCAGTCCTTCAGCGAGCCCGAGTTGGCGCCGCGCACGAAGTGCCGCTGGAAGAGGAAGAACAGCACGGCCACCGGGACGGTGGAGACCAGGGCCGCCGCCAGCTTCAGCGGGTACTGGGTGCCGGAGCCGACCCCGCCGGCGACGAAGTGCGCGAGGCCGGTGGTCAGGGTGTCGTGGTCGCCGGGCCGGGTGGAGACCAGGACGTGGGTGAACTCGTTCCAGGAGCCCTGGAAGGAGAGCACCGTGAGGGTGATCAGCGCGGGCCGGGACATCGGCAGCACGACCGACCGGAAGATCCGGAAGGTCCCGGCGCCGTCGATCCGGGCGGCCTCCTCGATCTCGCGCGGCACCGACGCGAAGAACTGCTTCATGATGAAGACGCCGGCGGCGTCGACCAGCAGCGGCAGCACCATCCCGCCGTAGGTGTCGAACATGCCGAAGCTCTTCAGCACCAGGAACTTGGGGATCAGCAGCACCACGCCCGGCACCGCCATCACGGCCAGCACGAAGGCGAACAGCAGCCGGCGGCCGGGGAAGCGGATCCGGGCCAGCGCGTAGCCCGCCATCGAGTCGAACAGCACCCGGCCGGCCGTGACCAGGACGGTCACCACCACGCTGTTGCCCAGCCAGCGCAGGAGCGGGACGTCCTCCACGCCGTCGGCCAGGCCGGACAGCCGCCGGTAGGGGGCGAGGGTGCCGTCCTGCGGGAGCAGCGCCATCGGGTGGGCGGCCGCGTCCGGGTCGGTCTTGACGCTGTTGGCCAGCTGCAGCAGGAACGGCAGCAGGTAGAGCAGCGCGAAGCCGGTCAGGGCCGCGTAGCCGAGGTACCGCAGCGGCCGGGGGAAGCGGCCGAGGACGGGGCGGCCCTCGGCGCGCGGGGCGTCAGTTCCCGGCACGGCGGACTCCCTTCGGGCTCCGGCGGCCGCGTCGCGGCGTGCCGTCCCGCTCCCGCAGCACCCACCGCTGGAGGGCGGTGAACAGCAGGACCAGGCCGAGCAGGACGAACGCGACGGCCGCGCCCTGCCCGTAGTCGGCGTTGTCGAAGCCGGCCGAGTAGGACAGGTAGGCGGGGGTGAGGGTGGTGTTGCCGGGGGCGCCCCTGCCCATCACGTAGACCTGGTCGAAGACCTGCCAGGTGGAGATCAGGCCGAGGGTGAGGACCAGGAACAGGACGGGCCGCAGCGCCGGCAGCGTGACGTGGCGCAGCAGTTGGCGTCGGTTGACGCCGTCCAGGGCGGCGGCCTCCTCCCGTTCGCGCGGGACGTCCTGGAGGGCGGCGAGGAAGATCAGCATGAAGGTGCCGGAGGTGGTCCAGACCGCCATCAGGATCAGGGTGCACATGGCCACCGAGGGCCCGGCGAACCACTCCGACCAGGGCAGTCCGAGCGGCCCGCCCGCGCCCGGCGCCGGCTGCTCGACGCCGAACCGGCCGAGCACCAGCCAGACCAGTCCGCGCGGGTCGGCGAACCAGTTCGGGCCCTCGACCCCGAGCCGGCCGAGCACCCGGTTGACGGCGCCGCTGCCCTGGAAGAGGAAGAGGAAGACCGTCGAGACGGCGATCGAGCTGGTGACGGACGGGAAGTAGAACACCGTGCGCAGCGCGCTGCGGCCGCGCAGCATCCGCTGGTTGACGGCGAGGGCGAGGACGAGTGCCAGCACCGTCTGGAGCGGTACGGTCAGCAGCACGTAGTACAGGGTGTTGCGCAGCGAGGTGGCGAACAGGGTGCGGTCCAGGCCGTCCTCGGTGAGCAGCCGCCGGTAGTTGTCCAGGCCGACGAAGTCGGCGCTGCCGCTGAACGGGTTCGACTGCCCGTCCCAGTGCAGGAGGCTGACCCACAGGGCCATCGCGACGGGCAGGACCAGGAAGAGGCCGAGGACGAGCACCATCGGGCCGGTGAACAGCCAGCCCCAGGCCCCCTCGCGCAGGCCGCGCCCGGCCTTCGTACGAACGCCGACACGGGCGGGGCTGCTACTCGGCATGCTTGAGCGCCTGCTCGCCGTTGCGCTGGAGGGCACCGAGGACGGCCGCCGGGTCGCCCGTCCGCAGCGACTGGAGGTCGGCGTTGAACTGGGTGAGCACCTGGTTGAACCCGGCGATGGTGACCGGCGGCTGGGAGCCGGCGACGCCGTCGACCCAGGCCTTGGACTCGGGGTACCGCTGGGCGTAGGCGGCGAGCGCGCTGGTGCGCGAGGGCATCACGCCGAAGGCCTTGGCGAACGCCAACTGCTGCTCGGCGCTGGTCAGGTGCCTGACCAGGTCCACGCCGGCGGCCCGGTGGGTGCTCCTGGCGGCGATGCCCCAGCAGTTGCTGAAGGCCAGGGTGCCGGGGCCGGCCGGGCCGGCGGGCAGCGGGAGCACCTTGTACGGGACGTTCGGGTAGTCCTTGGCCATCGCCCCCTTCAGCCAGTTGCCCTCGATGGTCATCGCGGCCCTGCCCTTGCCGAGCGCCTCGCCGCCCCAGCCGGCGTCGACCTCGGCGACGTACTTGGCGGAGCCGGCCTTCATCAGCGACCGCAGGTACTCCAGCGCCTGCCGGTTGGCCGGGCTGTCGGCGGTCATCGTGGTCTGCCCGGGGTCGGTGATCCAGCCGCCGGCCTCCTTCATCAGGGCGCCGAGCCGCTGGTAGTCGGGGGTGGTGACGAGGCCGGTGACGCCGTCCCCGGTGAGCCTGGCGGCGTCGTCGGCGAGCTGCTGCCAGGTGGTGGGGTAGTCGGCCTCGGTCAGGCCGGCCCGCTTCCACAGGTCGGTGTTGATCGCCAGGCCCAGGGTGGAGCTGTCCTTGGGCAGGCAGGTGAGTCTGCCGTCGTGGCTGAAGGCCTTGCGCAGCTGCTCGGAGAAGTCCGCGGCGTCCGGTATCAGGTCGCCGTACGCGTAGAGCGAGCCGCCCTTGGCGTAGTTCGCGAACTGGTCGGAGTTGACGTAGAAGAGGTCCGGCGGGTTGCCGCCGGCGAAGGCCTGGCCGAGCTGCTGGTTGATGTTGCTCGCGAGCTGCACCGTGACGGTGTTTCCGGTCCGCTGCGCCCAGGCGGCGGTGGCCGCCTTGACCGCGGCGGTCTCGGCCTCGCCGGAGGTGGCGATCAGCACCGTCAGGCTCTGGTGGCCGCCGGAGGCCTGCGCGGCCGGGGAGTCGCCGAACCCGCCGGAGGAGGAGCAGCCGGTGACGGCGCCGACGGCGAGGGCCGCGCAGACGGCGGCCGCGGCGAGGGTGCGGGTGGTGGCCATGCGGGATCTCCCTGGTGGTCGGGGTGGAGGCTCGGGGGCTTCGGGGAGGGCTTCGCGACGGGCATGCGGCGGGCTTCGCGGGAACTTCGCGACGGGCTTCGCGGCGGGCTGAGGGCGGATCGGGGCGGGCCGCCGGTCACTGGCTCTCGCGCAGGACCAGCCGGGGGGCGAGGAGGACGTGCTCCCGGGGTCGCCCTCGGTCGTTCAGCCGCTGGATGAGCAGGCGCATGCACTCGCCGCCGACCGCGTCGAGCGGCTGGGCGAGGCTGGACAGCGCGGGCAGGACCAGGGGGGCGATGGGGGAGTCGTCGAAGCCGATGACGGCCGCGTCCGGGCCGGGTGCGCGGCCGGCGCGCCGCAGGGCCTGGTACCAGCCGAGGGCCAGGGCGTCGCTGGCGGCCACGACGGCGGTCACCCCGGTGGCGAGCAGCCGCTCGGCGGCGGACTCGGCGGCGGCCGGGTCGCCCGGGCTCTCGGCGCGGCGGCCGCGGGTGGACAGCCCGAGTTCGAGCATCGCGCCCTGCCAGCCGCGCGCGCGGTCGTCGCCGACGCCGGAGCCCTTCGGCCAGCCGAGGAAGCCGATCCGCTCGTGGCCGAGCCCGGCGAGGTGGCGGACGGCGGCCGCCGTCCCGGCCGCGCCGTCGACGTCGACCCAGTCGCCGACGTCCCGGCCGGACCAGGGCCGGCCGAAGGCGACGAACGGGACGCCGCGGTCGTGCAGCCAGTGCTGGCGGGGGTCGTTGCGCTCGGTGCCGCTGAGCACGAAGCCGTCCGCGCCGTGCTCGTCCAACAGCTGCTGGTAGCGCACCAGTTCGTCGCGGGCCGAGGCGACGGCGAACAGGACCACCCGGTACCCGGCCTGGTCGGCGGACTGGGCGAGCGCGTGCAGGAACTGGTCGAGCACCGGGTTGGGAGCGCCCGTCCCGCTGTCGCGGATGCCGTAGCCGATCAGTTTGCTGGCCCTGGTCTTCAGCGCCTGGGCGGCGCGGTTCGGCCGGTAGCCGAGCTCGTCGATCGCGCGCTGGACCCGCTCCAGCGTCTCCGGGCGGAGCAGGCCGGGGGAGTTGATGGCGTTGGACACCGTCTGGCGGCCCACGCCGGCCCACGCGGCGACCATTTCCAGGGTCACGGGCGAGCCGGGCTTCTGCTGGGGGGATGAGTCTGCGTGCATGACGGCGATCCTAGGTTCAGTCCCGGACGACCGGGTCTGGAGCGTGCCAATTCGCTCTTCCGTGGTCCTGTCAGGGCAGTTAGAGTCTTGGAACGCTCCAACGACCTCGACGACGGAAAGGTTGCGGCCGAGTGGAAGCACCTGTCAAGACCCCGCAGCAGAACGCCGCACCCGCCGCGGTGGACGGACTCCAACCGTTCCTGCACGACACCGAGCTGTCGGTGGCCGCCCCCAGCTTCTGCGCCTCCAGGCCCGACGGGCGGATCGCCGGCGGCGCGGACGGCTTCTACCACGGGGACCGCCGGATCCTCTCCCGCCTGGAGGTCGGCTTCGCGGGAGTGCCCGACTCCCCGGTCGCGACCGTGGACGGCGGCGACGGGCAGACCGTCTTCGTCACCGTGCCACGCGGCCTCGCCGAGCTGACCCCCGACCCCGCGGTGACCCTGGAGCGCCGCCGGGAGCTGCGGCCCGGCCGTCTGGTGGAGCGCTACACCGTCCGCAACGCGGGCGGCCGCACCGCCCGGTGCCGCCTCGACCTGCGCGTCGAGAGCGACTTCGCCGCGATGGACGCGGTCAAGTCCGGCCGTACGCCCGCCCCCGTCGCCCCCGCCCGGGACGGCCAGGGGCTGCGCTGGACGGACGGCCCGCTCGGTGCGGCCCTGACCCTCGCGCCGGCCCCCGACCACCTCGGCCCGCAGCCCGGCGCCCTGGGGTTCGACCTCGAACTCGGGCCCGGCGAGAGCTGGCAGGCCGTCCTGGAGTGCACCGCCGAGCACCGCGACGGCGACCTCTTCCCCGCTCCGGGCTCCGCCGCCCGCCCGTGGAACACCCCGGAGGTGACCGGCCTGAGCCACCCGCTCGCGCACTGGCTCGACCGCTCCCACCGGGACCTGCGCGCCCTGCTGCTCACCGACCCGCTGCGGCCCGCCGACCACTTCCTCGCCGCCGGAGCGCCCTGGTTCCTCACCCTGTTCGGCCGGGACTCGCTGTGGGCGGCCCGGATGATGCTCCCGCTCGGCACTGAACTCGCCGCCGGCACCCTGCGCACCCTGGCCCGCCGTCAGGGGCGGGCGGTGGACCCGGCGACCGAGGAACAGCCCGGCAGGATCCTCCACGAGGTCCGCCGCGAGGAGCAGCGCCTCGACGCCGGCTCCCGGCTGCCGCCCTGCTACTACGGGACGGCCGACGCCACGGCGCTGTGGATCGTCCTGCTGCACGACGCCTGGCGCTGGGGAATGCCGGACGAGCAGGTGGCGGAGCTGCTGCCGCACTTGGAGTCGGCCCTCGGCTGGCTGGACCGGCACGCCGACGCCGACGGCGACGGCTTCCTCGAATACGTCGACAGCTCCGGCACCGGCCTGTCCAACCAGGGCTGGAAGGACTCCTCCGACGGCATCCGCTTCCGGGACGGCCGGATCGCCGAGGCGCCCATCGCGCTCAGCGAGGTCCAGGGCTACGCCCACGAGGCCGCCGTCGCCGCGGCCGCGCTGCTCGACGCCTTCGGACGGCCGGGAGGCGACCGCCGGCGGCAGTGGGCGCGGGAGCTGCGGCTGCGCTTCCGGGCCCACTTCTGGGCCGAGGACGACCACGGCCGGTACCCCGTGGTCGCCCTCGACCGGGACAAGCGCAAGGTCGACTCGATCGCCTCCAACATGGGCCACCTGCTCGGCACCGGCCTGCTCGACGACGACGAGAGCGCGCTGGTCGCCCGGCGGCTCACCGCCCCCGGGCTGGACAGCGGGTTCGGCCTGCGCACCCTGGACACCGGCACGACCGGCTTCAACCCGCTGGGCTACCACACCGGTTCGGTCTGGCCCCACGACACCGCCATCGCCGTCCGCGGCCTGGCCCGGGCCGGGCTGCACGCGGCCGGCGCGCCGCTCGCCGACGGCCTGGTGCGCGCCGCGGCCGCCTTCGGCCACCGCCTGCCCGAGCTGTTCGCCGGCTACCCCCGGGACCGGTACGCCCGCCCGGTCCCCTACCCGGCGTCCTGCCGCCCGCAGGCCTGGGCCGCCGCCTCCGCCGTCGCCGTCCTCCAGTCGGTGCTCGGCCTGGAGGCGGACGCCCCCGCCCGGCGGCTGCGGGTCCGCGCCCAGGCCCCGGCCGGCTACGAGTCCCTGCGGATCACCGGGTTGACGGTGGCGGGCCTGCCGGTCGAGGTCACCACCGACCACACCGGCGCGATCGACCTCCGCGCCCCCGACGGCTTCGAGGTCGCGACGGCCGTCGGGGAGCACT
Source organism: Kitasatospora sp. NPDC004799 (assembly GCF_040609095.1). NCBI lineage: Bacteria > Bacillati > Actinomycetota > Actinomycetes > Kitasatosporales > Streptomycetaceae > Kitasatospora > Kitasatospora sp. NPDC004799. Next base: position 3,008 of record NZ_JBEXJK010000263.1, on the reverse strand, counting down.
GACGCCCGACGACCGGCCCGGCGGCGCGGGCGGGTGTGGAGCACCGGCACACGGTGGGCGGGCCAAGGGTGGATTCCCGTGCCATTACCGGAGGTTGTGACCGGCCGCATGATGCACGTCACAGCCCCCGGCCCGCCGGGACGGCCCGCCTGTCGCAGGCGGCTCCGGTGGGCCCGGCGGTCCTGCCCCCACCCCACCCAGGAGCCCCCCATGACCCGCTCGCCCGGCACACCCCGTACGAGAGGCCGCCTGCGCCGCCGGCTCTCCGCCGCCACCGGCGCGCTCGCGCTCGCCGTCGGACTGCTGACGGCCGGCGCCCCCACCGCCTCCGCCGTCGGCCTCACCCAGGTCACCGGTTTCGGGTCGAACCCCGGCAACCTGGCCATGTACACCTACGCGCCCGACGGCCTGGCCGCCGGCCGGCCGCTGGTGATCGCCCTGCACGGCTGCCTGCAGAGCGCCGCCGACTACCACGGCCACTCCGGCTGGGCGCAGTTCGCCGACCGGTACGGCTTCGCGCTGGTGTATCCGCAGACCAACTCGACCAACAACGCGCTCAGTTGCTTCCGCTGGTTCGACTCCGCGCAGAGCACCCGCGGCCGGGGCGAGGCGCTGTCCGTCCGGCAGATGGTCGACACGGCGGTGGCCCGGTACGGCAGCGACCCCGGACGGGTCTTCGTCACCGGGCTGTCGGCGGGCGGCGGCCAGGCCGCGAACCTGCTCGCCGACTACCCGGACGTCTTCGCCGGCGGCGCCGTCGACTCCGGCCTGCCCGCCCAGTGCGCCACTACGCAGGGCGGCGCGAGCGGCTGTCAGTACAGCGGCCAGAACCTCAGCCCGAAGCAGTGGGGCGACAAGGTCCGTTCCTCGTACCCCGGTTGGACCGGTCCGTACCCGCGGGTCGCGATCTGGCAGGGAACGGCCGACACCACCGTCAAGCCCGTCAACGGCACCGAACTGCGCGACCAGTGGACCGACGTCCGGGGCATCTCCCAGACCGCCTCCAGGACCCGGGACCTCAGCGGCGGAACCACGCTGAGCGAGTACGAGGACCCGAGCGGCAGGCCCGCCGTCCAGCTCTACTCGATCGCGGGCATGGCGCACGGCCTGGCCGTCGACCCCGGCTCCGGGACCGGGCAGTGCGGTGCGACCGGCGCGTACTACCTCGACACGATCTGCTCCAGCTACCACACCGCTCTGTTCTGGGGCCTCGACGGCACCGGCGGGGACGGCGGCGGCACCACGCTGCCCGCGCCGACGGGGCTGGTGGTCACCGGCACCACCGACACCACCGTGACGCTCGGCTGGTCCCCGGTCGGCGGCGCGGTCTCGTACGAGGTCCGGCGCGGTGGCGCGAAGGTGGGCGGCGTCACCGGTACGGGCTTCACCGACACCGGTCTGACCGCCGGGACGGGCTACTCCTACACCGTCGCGGCCGTCGACTCCGCCGGGACGGCCGGGACCCGGTCCGCCGCCGTGACCGCGACCACCACCGGCCACGCGGCCCGGTGCTTCACCGCGAACAACTACGACCAGGTCGCCGCCGGCCGCGCCCACACCGGTGGCGGCCACGCCTACGCCAACGGCTCCGAGCAGGACATGGGCCTGTACAACCTCTTCACCACCCACACCCTGAAGGAGACCGCCGCCGATTACTACGTGATCGCCGACAGCGGCTGCTGACCGGGCTCCGCCGCTCCCCGCCCGCCCCGTCGAGCCCGGACGGGGTGGACGGGGCGTCAGGACAGCGGGGTGCGGTGCAGGTTGATGAGGATGCGCCAGACCCACCGGGCGATCTGGGCGGGTGTGGCCTCGACGAGGCCGTGCAGCCAGTCGGCCAGGACGCCGACGAAGGTGGCGGCCACGGCGGAGGCGAACAGGTCCGGCGCGGGCGCGCCGACCAGGGTGCGCTCGGCCCGGCTGCGGGCGCGCAGGTCCCGGTGGAGCACCTGGCCGAGCGGGCCGCCGCCGCCCGGGCTCAGCAGTTCCCGGTAGAGCCCGGCCTCGGCGGCGAGCCGGTCGAAGAAGGCCAGCAGGTCGGGCGGCGGGGCGGCGGGATCGGCGGTGCCGCGCCAGGCGTGCAGGGCGTCCACGGCCTCGCGGACGACGTCGGCGCAGGCGTCGACGGCGAGCGCCTCCAGGGTGGCGTAGTGGAGGTAGAAGGTGGCCCGCCCGACGCCCGCCCGGCGCGCCACGGCGGTGACGCTGACCTCCGCCAGCGGCCGGTGCGCGCACTCCTCCAGCAGCGCCTGGCGCAGCTTGGCCCGGGTCCGTTCCGTCCGGGGATCCGTCGGCACGGCGGTCAGTGGGCGAGCAGGACGGCGGCGAGAGCCAGGGCCCCGGGCGTCGCCTGGGCGAGGAGGATCCGCCGGTTGGTGGTGAGCCCGCCGTACAGGCCGGCGACCAGGACGCAGACGAGGAAGAAGACCTGGACCCGGAAGCCGGTCGGATCCTCCGCGATCAGGCCCCAGACCAGCCCGGCGGCCAGGAAGCCGTTGTAGAGGCCCTGGTTCGCGGCGAGCCGGGTGGTGGACCGGGCCATCGTCGCGTCGAAGCCGGAGAGCCTGCGGCCCGGCTCCTTCTCCCACAGGAACATCTCCAGCACCAGGATGTACGCGTGCAGCGCGGCCACCAGGCCCACCAGCACGTTCGCGGTCGTCTCCACGGAGGCCTCCCAGCCCTTGAATTTCATGGACAGGTGTCCACTATAGCTGGACAGGTGTCCAGGAATGCGTGACGTGGCCGGGTGCCGAGGGCAGACGAAGGCGGGAGCACGGCCGGGGTGCGCGGGCGGCCTGCCCTTTGGGGACACCGGGCCTTTCCCCCGCGGAGGGTGCCCGGGCTCTCCCGCCGGGCGGCGGAGGCGGGGACACTGCGGGGAGACCGCCCCTGCAACCTGTGAGGTCGAGCGTGATCGGGGCCCGCGGTGTCGTACTCCTCGTCCCCCGACACGACCGCGCCGTCCGCCTCGGCTTCCCGGTCGGCCTCCCGGAGGAACCGACCCAGGT
>NZ_JBEXJK010000262.1:0-11565 GCF_040609095.1 Kitasatospora sp. NPDC004799 | reverse complement strand
GAAGGGGACCGGGTCCGCCTTCCACTGGTACGCGGAGTCCCAGCCCGGCGAGGGGTCACGCGGGCCGGCTCGTACCAGCCGCCGGCGGGGCCCTCGGCCCGGTTGTGGATGAGGAGTCGGAGCGTGCCGTCGACCAGCCGAGGCGCGAGCTCGACCCGGCCGGCGTCGAGGACGGCGGGCTCCTGGGGCCCGGCCGGGTCGGCCGCGGGGACGGCTCCGGCGCTCTGGGCGGCGAGCGGAGTGAGGAGGAGGGTGCCGAGGGCGGTCGCCCAGGCGGCGGCCCTCCGGTGTGCGGTACTCATCGAGCCCCTTCGGCGGTACTGGCCACGGGTCTTGGCGGTGTGCGGGCGAGCCGCCCGCGTACCGGCCGCGCGCGCGTGAACGACGCACGCGTGAGCGGCGGACGGGCGGGTACGGGCAGGGGCGGGGGCCGTCGGGAGGTGCACGCCCGACGGCCCCCTGTCAGGTGGGCCGGTCACCCGGCCCCGGCCAACCGGTACAAGTCAGCCGGTACAAGTCAGCCGGTACGGTCAGCCGACGTGGAACCTGTAGGTGAGGACGGCCGAGCTGACGCCGGTGCCGTTGGCCAGGGTGCCCACGGCCTGGAACTTGAGGATGTAGTCACCGGCCGCGCCGAACGCCCAGTTGGCGTGGTCGTGCGAGCCGGCGAGTACGGTGCGGGCGTCGACCAGCGGGTTCACGCCGTCGCTGCTGTCGAAGTACTTGGTGATGCTGCCGCCGTTGTCCGAGTAGACGGCGAACCGTGCGGAGGTGTCACCGACCCCGTCGCCGTTGGTGTCCCGCTGGGCGCCGGTGAGGCGGACGGTCACCCGGTCGTTCTGGAACACACCGGTGGCCAGGTGCTCGCCCGAGATGCCCGGCCAGAGCAGGTTCTGGCTCTGCAGCTGCGGAAGGATCCAGGTCGCCGCACCCGGCGCGCCGAGGAAGGCGTACTGCGAGCCGCTCGGCACGGTGGCCTGCGAGGCGGGCAGGGCCTGGAGCACGACCGCGGCGGGGTCGTACTCGACGTCCGGGACGACGGACTCGTCGTGCACGTGCAGGCCGAGCACGCCGTCCGCGTACTCGACGTCGAGCACGTCGACGTGACCGGTGCTCAGGTTGACCGGACCGGCGGCGGACGCGGTCAGGGCGCCGCAGGCGAGGACGGCCGCGACGGTGCCGGCCAGGGTCAGGGAACGCGTGATCACACGCAAGAGAGACCTCCACGGATGAGGATGGGGCGGTGCGCCGAAGTAGCGATACGATAATCATTTTCATTTCCATCGCGCAAGAGTCGCCCCCGGCCCCCGGACTGACGCCCCGCCGGGCATCCCGGCCACCACCACCCGACAGGCGGGACGCCACCGTCGTCCGGCCCGCCGCGCCCGCGGTTCACCCCGGGTCGATGCGACGACCGGTGACGGCGGCCGGACGGACGCGCACCCAGAGCGGGCGGGCGCCGCCAGCCCAGGGCGTGGCACCGGGCAGTTCCGCGAGGTGCCGCTCCTCGTCCGTCGTGTCCACCAGGTGGGCTTGGCCGAGGACCAGGACGCTCCAGCCGAGGCTCCGGTGCTCGTCGATCCGGTCCACCTCGAAGGAGACCGGCGAGCCGTCGGCCGGAGCGGCGGCGCCCCGGGGGCCCGTGCGGTAGGCGACCGTCCGGGCGTCCACCAGGTAGTTGACCGGCAGCACGACGGGCGCCGACGAGCCGGGCAGGCCGACCCGGCCGACACCGTGGGTGCCGAGCAGTTCCCAGCACTGCGGCTCGGTGAGGCGCAGGAGCAGCCCGCGCCGGCCGGTGTCGGTCCGCCCCGGCGGGGCGTCCGGGCGGCGGCCCGACAGCAGCTCCGGCCAGGTCATCCCGAGCACGGCGGTGATCCGGACGAAGGCGGGCGGGTCGAACTCGGGACCGGCGCAGAGCAGTTGCCGGAGATAGGCGGGGGACATCGCGGCCCGGCGGGCCAACGTTCCTTCACTCAGACCGAGTTGGTCGCACCGTCGGACGATCCGGCGGGCGATGTCGTCGCGGTCGGGCTGGACGCCCGTGGTGGCGGTTCCTCCATCCATGGCGATCACGTCCGGAACAGGGCGACTTTGAGGGCCCCGGTGTCGGCCGCGTCGGCGAAGACGTCGTAGGCGTCCTGCATCTCGTCGAGGCCGAAGCGGTGGGTGACCAGTCCGCCGGTGTCGAGCCGGCCCGCGGCCAGCAGGTCGAGCAGCATCGGGGTGCTGGCGGTGTCGACCAGGCCGGTGGTGATGGTGACGTCGCGGATCCAGAGGTCCTCCAGGTGCAGCACCGCCGGCTTGCCGTGCACGCCCACGTTCGCCACCCGGCCGCCGGGACGCACCAGGCGGGTGCACAGTTCGAAGGTCTCCGGCACACCGACCGCCTCGATCGCGACGTCCACGCCGAGCCCGTCCCGGGTCAGCCCCCGGACGGCCTCGGGGGTGGCCTCGGCGGGGGTGAGCACGGTGTCGGCGCCGAACCGCTCGGCGGCGTCGAGGCGGCTCCGCGCGAGGTCGATCACGACGACGCGGGCAGGGCTGTAGAGGCGGGCGGTGAGGACGGCGGCGAGGCCGATCGGTCCGGCGCCGACGATCGCGACGGTGTCGCCGGGGCCGACCCGGCCGTTGCGGACACCGACCTCGTAGGAGGTGGGCAGGATGTCGGCGAGCAGCAGGGCGTCCTCGTCCCGGACGCCGCCGGGCAGCCCGTACAGGGAGGTGTCCGCGAACGGCGTGCGGACGTACTCGGCCTGGCAGCCGTCGATCAGGTGGCCGAGGATCCAGCCGCCTCCGCCGGTGCACTGCCCGTAGGCCGCGGCGCGGCAGTAGGCGCAGCGGCCGCACGCGGAGACGCACGAGACCAGCACCCGGTCTCCGACCGCGACGGTGCGCACGCCGGGGCCGGTCGCGGTGACGGTGCCGACGGCCTCGTGGCCCAGGACGCGGCCCTGTTCGACCTCGGGGACGTCGCCCCTCAGGATGTGCAGGTCGGTGCCGCAGATGGTCACCGCGTCCACCCGGACGACGGCGTCCTCCGGGTCGCGGACGGCCGGGTCGGGGACGTCGCCCCAGGTACGGCGGCCCGGTCCGTGGTAGGTGAGCGCCTTCATGCCGCGGTCACTCCTCTCGGAGGGCGGAGCCGGGACGGTTCCGCTCGCACTTCCAGCGTTCTCCCCGGCCGCTCCCGTCGCAGGGGGCCACCGGGGTGCTCCGGGTGGGCCGATGGGCCCCCTCGCACCGGCCGGGCCCTGCTCCCGCCGGGCCGCCGGGCCGCCGGGCCGCGCCTACGCTGGTCAGTGGGTATCGGGGGACGAACCGTGGAGGTTCCCTTGGACGGCACGCCGGAGGGTCCCGCACCCGTACCGAACCTGCGGCTGGACGAGCTCCTGGCGGAGCTCCAGGCTCGGTTGGACGCCGCCCGCGGCACCCGGGACCGGGTGCACAGCCTGTTGGAGGCGGTGCTGGCGGTCGGGCGCGACCTGGAGCTGACCCAGGCGCTCCAGCACATCGTGGAGGCCGCGGTCACCCTGGTGGACGCCGAGTACGGGGCGCTCGGGGTGATCGGCGAGGACCAGCGGCTGTCCCAGTTCATCCCGGTCGGCGTCACCGACGAGCAGGTCAAGCTGATCGGCGACCTGCCGTCCGGGCACGGCATCCTCGGCGAGCTGATCCGCCGCCCCGAGCCGCTGCGGCTCAGCCGGATATCCGAGCACCCGGCCTCCTACGGCTTCCCCGCCAACCACCCGCCGATGCGCAGCTTCCTGGGAGTGCCGATCCGGATCCGGGACAGGGTGTTCGGCAACCTCTACCTGGCCGAGAAACGCGGCGGGGGCGCCTTCGACGCCGAGGACGAGTCCGTGCTCGCCACCCTCGCCGTCGCCGCCGGGGTGGCCATCGACAACGCCCGCCTCTACGACCGGGCCCGCCGACGGCAGCGCTGGCTGGAGGCGAGCGCCGAGGTGACCAGCAGTCTGCTGTCCGGCAGCGCGGAGCAGGAGGTGCTGGACCTGCTCCTCGCCCGGGCGACCGCGATCGCCGGAGCGGACCTCGCCGTCGTCGCCGTGCCGCTGCCGGAGGCCGACGAGCTGGAGGTGCGGATCGCCGTCGGTCTCGGCGCGCAGCAGCACCGGGGTCTGGTGCTGCCGGTCGAGGGCTCGCTCATGGGCGCGGCCTTCCGCACCGGCGGGCTCGTGGTGAGCCCCGACGTCCAGCAGGATCCGCGGATCACGGCCGGTCCGCCGCGCTGGCAGGGGCTGGGACCGGCGGTCACGGTGCCCGTCGGCACCGCGGAGCGCGGGATCCGGGGCGTGCTGCTGCTGGCCCGGGCCGCCGGTGCGCCGGTGTTCGAGGAGGGCGAGTCCGGTCCGCTGCTGGGCTTCGCCGGCCAGGCGGCGGTGGCGATGGAGCTGGCCGAGCGCCGCCGCGACTCCGAGCAGGTGGCGCTGCTGCGGGAGCGTGACCGGATCGCCCGCGACCTGCACGACCTGGCCATCCAGCGGCTCTTCGCCACCGGGATGACGCTCCAGGGCGCCACCCGCTTCATCGACCACCCGGAGGCGACGGACCGCGTCCTGCGGGCGATCGACGACCTGGACGAGACGGCCAGGACGATCCGCGCCACCATCTTCGGCCTGCGGCTGCGCGAGCGCGGCCCGGCGGCGGCCGGCCTGCGGGCCCGCGTCGTCGAGGTGGTCGACCGGGCGACGCGCTCCCTCGGCTTCGCCCCGGCCCTGCGGATGAGCGGCCTGCTCGACGTCACGGTGCCTCCCGAGGTCGCGGACGCGGCCGTCGCGGTCCTGGAGGAGGCCCTCGCCAACGCCGCCCGGCACGCCGGGGCCGACGCGGTCACGGTGAACGTCAACGCCGGCGTCGACCTGGCCCTCACCGTCACGGACGACGGCGTCGGCCTTCCCGAGGGCGGCCGTCGCAGCGGCCTCGCGAACCTCGCCGACCGCGCCGCCGCCCAGGGCGGCACCTTCACCAGCCGCCCCCGCCCCGGGGGCGGCACCGAACTGGTCTGGCAGGTCCCCCTGCGGTGAGCCGTCAGCCCTGGTCCAGGACGTCGCCGACGGCCAGCCGGGGTGTCGGGGCGCCCTCGGGGCCGTAGCCGAGGCGGACCAGCATCTGGACGTGGCCGGGGCGCTGGTGCGGGTCGCGGGCCTCCCAGCGCAGGTAGGGCCACTCCAGGGCCTGGTGCAGCAGGGAGGCGCGGACGCCGTGGACGGTGGCCGCGAGCAGGACGTGTTCCAGGGCGAGGCCGGCCCGTAGCCAGTCCTCGGGCGTGTCGCGGTCGGTGGTGAGGACGGCGATGCGGGGCTCGCGCTCGAACCGGGCCGGGGCCCGGTGCTCGGCGGCGCGGATGGCGGAGAAGTCGCGCATCGGCAGGTGGCCGGCCGCGTCCTGGGGGCCGAGCGCACGGGTCGGGATGCCGTAGGGCGGTACGTCGCCGGTGCGGATCCAGCTGCGGCTCTCGGCGCGCTGGGCCTCGTCGGTGGTGTTGCGGCGCTCGGCCTCGGCGGTGAGGTGGAGCAGCCGGGTGGTCTCCTCGTGGTCGGGCAGGTGGAGCGCGGCGTCCTCGGCCCGGGCGGCTTCGGCCAGTTCGTCCAGGACGGTCGGCGGGACCGGTGCGTCGGTGAACGGCGTGCGGCTGGAGTGCCGGCGCCAGATCGCCCCGTACAGCCGCTCGGTGCCCGGGGTCGGCGCGACGGCGGGGGTGTCGAGCCGGACGGCCGCGAGCAGGTCGGGCTCGGCCGGGTCGGGCAGCAGGCGGACCCCGGGTGCCCAGCCGAGGTGGCGGGCGGCGACCCGCAGGTTGAGGACGGCCGCGCCGACGGAGATGTGCAGGGCCCGGCCCTCGGGGTCGGCGGCCGGGACGGCCCGGCCTCGGTCGGCCCGGACCTCCAGGGTCGAGGTGTCCGGACGGAGCCGGAAGCGCCAGGGCTGGCTGTTGTGGATCGAGGGTGCCGCGACCGCCGCGGAGACGAGCTTCTCCAGCGCGGGGGCGTCGAGCGCGAGGGTGGTCATGGCCGCCTCCAGGGGTGCGCCGTCAGCCGGACGCGGGCGGGTCGTCGGCACCGCCGCGCAGCGTGGCCAGTCGGGAGCGGTACTCGTCGGGGTCGATCTCGCCGCGGGCGAGGCGCTCGGCGAGCAGCTGCTCCGGGTCGGGCCGCACCGGCGGCGCGGCCGGGGGCGGAACCGGGGTGGTCGGGCCGTACGGGGCGGGCCGGCCGAGGTGCCGGACCAGGGCGATCACGCCGAGCACCACCAGGGCCCAGAAGAGCAGCATGGTCACGGTCATCAGGCCGATGCCCCAGCCGTTCATGCCCCCGTCGTTCCAGTACATCATCGCCGTCTCCTCGGGCCGTGACGGGAGGTCGATCACCTCCAGCGTGCGGCGTGGGCGCGGCACGGCGCTTGGGCCGTTCGGCTCCTCCTCGGGCCCACCCGGCCCCGGCCCGGCCGCCCGGGAGCTCAGCGCGGGCGCTGCGGGTGGTGGTGCTGCTCGGGCTCGGCGTGGGCGGCGATGACGGCGGCCTGGAGCCGTCGCTCGACGCCCAGTTTGGCGAGCAGGCGCGAGACGTGGTTCTTGACGGTCTTCTCGGCGAGGTAGAGCTCCTCGCCGATCTGGCGGTTCGTCCTCCCCTCCCCCACCAGGGCGAGGATCTCCCGCTCGCGCGGGGTGAGGCCGGCCAGCGCGGCGTCGGTCGCGCTCTCCTCGTGGTGGCGCAGGCTCTCCATCAGCTTGCGGGTGGTGGCCGGGTCGAGCATCGACTGGCCGGAGGCCACCGTCCGCACCGCGCCGACGAGTTCGGCGCCCTTGACCTGCTTGAGGACGTAGCCGGCCGCACCGGCCATGATCGCGTCCAGCAGGGCGTCGTCGTCGTCGAAGGAGGTCAGCATCAGGCAGGCCAGCCCGGGCATCCGGTCGCGCAGGTCCCGGCAGACGGTCACCCCGTCGCCGTCCGGGAGCCGCACGTCGAGCACGGCGACGTCCGGGCGCAGCGCCGGTACGCGGGCGAGGGCCTGGGCGCAGGTCGCCGCCTCGCCGACGACCTCGATGTCGGGTTCGGCCTCCAGCAGGTCGCGCACCCCCCGGCGGACCACCTCGTGGTCGTCCAGCAGGAACACCCGTACGGACTGGGGCGCGTCCATGGCCTGCTCCTGGGATACGCGGGCGGCTGTCACCACCGATTCTACGCGCCCGCCCCGGCCCGCGCAGCGCGTCGACCACGCGGCGCGACGGCGCCCGGGCCGCGAGGGCGCCGTCGTGCCGCGTCCGCGTCCGCGCCTGCGCTCAGGCGGGCGCGGCGAGCCGGAGCTCGACGCCGACCACACCGGGCACCGAGCCGACCAGCCGTTCGAGGACCGCCGCGGAGACGGTGTCCGGCAGCTCGCCCGTCAGGGTGATCCGGCCGTTCTCGGAGCGGACGTCGGTGCCCACCGCGGCACCGGGGCCGAGGGTGGCGACGAGCTCGAAGCGGACCCGGTCGGCGAGTTCGCGGTCGTCCTCCAGGTAGACCTTGAGCAGGTCGCCGCGGCTGACGATGCCGACCAGGTAGTCCTCCTCGTCCACGACCGGGAGCCGCTTCAGGTGGCCGCGGGCCATCGCCCGGGCGGCCTCGCCCAGCGGGCTTCCGGGGTGCACGGTGACCGCCGGGACGGACATCATCCGCCCAGCCGTCAGCGCGTCGGCGCGCTCGCCGTCCCGGTCCCGGGCGGTGAGCAGGTCGGCCTCCGAGACCACCCCGATCACCCTCCCGTCGCCGGTCAGGACGGGAACGGCGCTGACCTGCCAGCGCTGGAGGGTCTCGGCGACCTCGCGGAAGTCCGCGTCGCGGCCGACGGCCACCACCGCGTGGGTCATGACGTCGGCGACGGTGCTCGGTGTGCGGATCATGGCGGCCTCCTACGACGCCGCGCGGTAGGCGCGGGGGTGTTCCAGGGAGCGGTCGGTGTCGTCCTCGGTCCAGTCGAGGGTGGAGTGGACGGCGACCACACCGTCCACGGCGCGGCAGAGCTGTTCGGCGATCGGGACCAGGCTGCGGAACCGCAGCCGGCCGTTCAGGGTGACCACGCCGTCGTGCACCGCGACCCGGACGTCCCCGGGCGCGACCCAGAGCGTCTGCCCCAGCACGTCGTGGTTGATCTCGTCCCGGATCGCCGCGTCGTGGCGCAGGAAGACCTGCAGCAGGTCCCGGCGGCTGACGACCCCCACCAGGCGGCCCGCCTCGTCGACCACGGGCAGGCGCTTGACCTTGTGCCGGTCCATGGCACGCGCGGCCTCCGGGACCGACCAGTCGGGTCGGGCGGTCACGGCCGGGCTGGTCATCAGCCCACCGGCCGTCTCCGCCTCCGCGCGGGCGCGGTCCTTCGCCGCCAGCCAGCGGCCCGGGTAGCGCCCCTCCGGGTCCGGCAGGACGGCCTCCTTGCGGATCAGGTCGGCCTCGGACACCATGCCGAGCGGGCGTCCCCGGTCGTCGACGACCGGGATCGCGGTGATGTCGTTGCGGTGGAACAGCGCCGCAACCTCCTTGGCCGGTGTGTCGGGCCGGGCGGTGACGACCTCATGGGTCATCACATCGCTGACGCTGCGGTGCTGCATCGTCCTCACTCCTCCTCCGGTGGTCCCGTCTTCACTGTCCGCGCACCCGGCGCCGCCGGACAGGGCCGGTCGGTCCATGCCGTCGGGCCGGTCCGGCCCAGGACGGCGCGGCCGGTCGGCAGGACGATGGGAGGGACCTCGTACCCCGACGGAGGCGGCCATGACGACGGACACCGGCACCCCCCGACCCGGCCTGCTGACCTTCCTGGGCGGTGTGGGCACCGTCACCGGCAGCAAGTTCCTGGTCGAGACCGACCACGCCCGGCTGATGATCGACTGCGGCCTCTTCCAGGGGCTCGCCGAACTGCGCCGCCGCAACCGCCGCCCGCTGCCGCTCGACGCCGCGGACGTCCGGGCCGTCGTGCTCACCCACGCCCACCTCGACCACTGCGGCTACCTGCCCCGACTGGTCCGCGACGGCTTCCGCGGCCCGGTGCTCACCACCCCCGACACCGCCCGGATCGCCGAGCTGATCCTCCGGGACAGCGCCCACCTGCTGCGCGAGGAGGCCGACCACGCCAACGAGCACGGCTGGTCCAAGCACCGGCCCGCCGAGCCCCTGTACGACGAGGACGACGTCGAGCACGCCCTGCGGATGTTCGACCCCGTCCCGCTGGACACCGACGTCGAGATCACCACCGGGAACGTCCTCCGGCTGCACCGCGCCGGGCACATCCTCGGCTCGGCCTGGGCCCACCTCACCCTGGAGGACGGCCACACCGTCGCCGCCAGCGGCGACCTCGGCCGTCCCGTCCACCCGCTGCTGCGCCCGCCCGAACCGTTCACCGGGGCCGACGTGCTGCTCATGGAGTCCACGTACGGGAACCGGCACCACGAGGAGACCGCCGCCCGCGAGTGGTTCGCGCGGGCACTGGAGCGCACCCTCGCCCGCGGCGGCACCGTCGTCATCCCGTCCTTCGCCGTGGACCGCACCGAGGTCGTCCTGCACCAGCTGACCGAACTGCGCCGGACCGGACGGCTGCCCGCCAACGTACCCGTCTACGTGGACAGCCCGATGGCGCTGGCCACCCTCCAGATCTACCGCGAGGCCTTCGCCGCCGGCTCCGACCAGCTGCGCCCCGACGTCCTCGCCCGGGGCCCGGCCGCCCTGGACCCGGAACCCTTCACCCTGGTCCACTCCCTCCAGGACTCGCTGGCCCTGGACCACACCCACGGCCCCGCCGTCATCGTCTCCGCCTCCGGCATGGCCACCGGCGGCCGCGTCGTCCACCACCTCGCCCGGCTGCTGCCCGACGCCCGCAACACCGTCGTCGTGGTCGGCTACGCCGCCGCCGGCACCCGCGCCCGCGACCTGGTCGACGGCGCCCGCGCCCTGAAGATGTTCGGCACCTACGTCCCGGTGCGCGCCGAGGTCGTCAACGTCCCCGCCTTCTCCGCGCACGCCGACGCCGCCGAGATCGTCGAATGGCTGCGCCCCGCCCCACCGCCGAACGCGGTCTACCTCGTCCACGGCGAGCCCGAGGGCTCGGAGGCGCTGCGCGACCGGATCGACCGCGAACTCGGCTGGACCGCCGTGGTCCCCCGCTCGGGCGAGCGGGTGCTGGTCCGCTGACTCAGGCCGTCGGCGTCCACCACCGGCAGGTGGTGCAGGCCGTGCTCGGCGACCAGGGCCACCGCTTCGATGACGCCCGTGTCCTCGGTGACGGTGACCGCCGGCGTGGACATCAGGTCCCGGGCGAGCAGTTCCCGCCGCGGGTCCCGCTCCGCGTAGGCGGTGAGGAGGTCGGAGGCGGAGACCACCCCGGTGACGCTCCCGTCCGGGGAGACGACCGGCACGACGCCGCGCCGGGAGGCGCCCAGCACGGCGGCGACGGTGGCGAGGTCGGTACCGGGGGTGACGGCGATGCCGGGGTGGCTCATGCAGTCGCGCACCCGGGCGCGCCCGGCGGACGGTGGCGGCCCGGCGGACGGGAAGGTGTCGGCCGGCGTTCCGTCGAGGATGCTGTGCTTCACGGGGTCCACTGCCCTTCGGGCTTCACGGGGTCCGCTCCCCTTCGGCGGCCGACGGGCGGCGCAGCCGCCGCAGGTAGGGGTCGAAGGACGGCCGGCGTTCCAGCCGTACCCGGGCGTCCACGCAGAGCGCCCCGTCGGGTCGGAGGATGACGGGGTTGAGGTCCGCCTCGACGAGCTCGGGGAAGTCGTCGGCGAGGCGGGAGAGCCGGGCGAGGACGGACCGGAGCGCCGCGAGGTCCACGGCGGGCGCCCCGGCGTGGCCCGTCAGCAGCGGCGCGCTGCGCAGGTCGGTGACCATGGTGGTCAGGTCGCGCTCGCTCAGCGGGGCGAGCCGGGCCGACCGGTCGGCCAGCACGTCGGCGGCGGTGCCGCCCGCCCCGAGCACGACGAGCGGACCGAAGACCCGGTCCTGGACGACGCCCGCGAGCAGCTCGACGCCCGGCGCCGCCATCGGCTGGACCACCGCCCCGGCCAGCTGCGGGCCGAACCTCTCCGTGAACTCCCGGTAGACGGAGCGGACGTCGGCCTCACCGCCGAGCCCGGTGCGGACGGCGCCGAGCGCGCTCTTGTGCACCTGCCCGGGCCAGTAGGCCTTCAGGGCCACCTTCCCGTCGTGCCCGAGCCGGCCCAGCGCGTTCGCCGCGCCGACCACGGCGTCCTCGTCGCGGGCCCACACCGAGGTGGTCAGCGGCAGTCCGTACGCCGCCAGCAGGTCGGCGGTGGACAGCGGGTCGAGCCAGCCGCCGTCGGGGTGGGCGGTGAGGTGGCCGTCGATCAGGCTGCGGGCCGCGCCCCGGTCGCAGTCCGGCGCCTCGACGGGCCCTGGGGGCGCTTCGGCGAGCCAGCGGGCGCGGTCCCGGGCGTGGGCGAGGGCCCGGGCGGCGGCGACGGAGTCCGAGTAGGCGGGCAGCACGGTGGGCGGGTACGCCCTGGCCGGTCGCTTGACCGTGATCACACCCATGTGTCATCCACCCCGCGGCGTC
>NZ_JBEXJK010000261.1:0-11616 GCF_040609095.1 Kitasatospora sp. NPDC004799 | reverse complement strand
GGCCAGGCGTACGCGGCGGTCGAGTCGCCCAAGGGCGAGCTGGGCGTGCACGTGGTCAGCGACGGCGGGACGCGCCCGTACCGGGTCCACTTCCGCGACCCGAGCTTCACCAACCTCCAGACGATGGCGGCGATGTGCGAGGGCGGGCAGGTCGCGGACGTCGTCGTCGCGGTGGCGAGCATCGACCCGGTGATGGGAGGCGTGGACAGGTGAGAACGCACCTGGTCGGTCTCGCCTGCCCGACGCGTGCAGACCGACGACCTACGCCTCGTCACCCGGCTCGGCGTCGTCCAAGGTCTCGCCGAACCGCTCCAGCGCCTCGACCGGCCCGCAACCGAAGGCGCGGCCGATGTACTCCCAGGTCATCATGCTGCTGCGGGCCTTGCGGCCGGCCAGCAGCGCGGTCGAACCGGCGGCGCGCTCGAAGCGGGCGGCCGCACGGGCGGCGGCGTACGGCCGGCTCTCCGTCAGGTCGCAGATCCGGTCCACCAGCGCCGCGACCAGCTCCTCGACCTCGCGCGGCACCACACCCTCGACCAGGTCGACGTGCCACTCCCAGTCCGCGAACGGCCCGTCGGCCTCGCCCACCGCCTCGGTCGCCGCGTCGTCACCGAAGTCCAACAGGTGCGTCCGCTCGCCCCGCCAGCCGCAGCTGCAACCGCCGCGCACCGCAGCGGCCCGAGGACCGTCCGCACCGTTGTAGAGCCACCAGGTGGTGCGCCCGTCCGGCAACGGCGCCGGCTCGCTGCCGTCCGCCAACACCGCCGCCGGGAAACCCTCGTGGCGCCTCGTCTCGTCAACCCATGGCATGCCGTGTCCCTCACGTCCCTGGAGTACAGCACCACCAGGGTTCTCGGCCCGTGACACAGTGTCAAGTCCTCGCGACAACCGGTGCTCCCCCCGCTGCACGCCACCCCCCGCCTCGACCCCTTCCTCCTCGCCGTCGCCGCGTGCCGGACCGGGGGGTCGAGAGTGGCGTGGCGCACGGTCAAAGGCCTTGCACGGCAATTCTGTTGTGTTGCACCCCGACTGTGATGGGTATCACTCGGTCAGGGCGGTGAAGGCCGACGAGTGGGAACGTTCTGCTGTGGGGGAGGAACGTGGACGCGGCATGGACCGGTCTCGCCGAGGCGATCCAGCAGTTGCGCGCCGAACTGGACGCGGCGACGGCCGAGGGTGACGGGAAGCGGCTTCGGTTCGAACTGGGCCAGATCGAGTTGGAGTTCCAGGTGGAGCTCAAGCGGACCGGGTCGGCGGACGGGGGCCTGCGCTGGGGCATCGTGTCGGCGGGGGCGAAGGGCGAGCTGGCCCACGGTTCGGGCCAGCGGATCAAGCTCGTACTGCAACCGACCGACACCACGACCGGACGGGCCGCGGAGGTCGCCTCCCGATGGACCGACCCCGAGATCGGGTGACACCCAGGAGAGTCGGGGGCTTGTCGAATGGACCGCTGCCGGGTCGTCGAGGTGCTGTCCGAGCAGTCCCGGGGAAGCGGCTATCTGGTCGCCGACCGGCTGGTGCTGACCGCCGCCCACGTCCTGAGATCGGGTGAGGTCTTCACGGCCGAGCCCCGGGTGCAAGCCCTGGACGGTGAACGGCCGCTACGGGCCCGGACGCGATGGATCCGGTACGACGGGCCGGAGGAGGGCGTCGACGCGGCGTTGCTGGAGATCGTCGACCCGCGGTGGGTGCCGCCGGCGGGTCCGGCTCCGGTCGCGTGGGCGCGGATCTCGGACGTCGAGCCCGGCCACCGGGTGCAGGTCGGCGGGTTCCCCGACGCGATGGCGGGCCGCCGGCGGGACGTCGACCAGGTGCTCGCGACGGTGAACCCGCTGAGCGGGGCACGCTCCGGACGGCTCCAGCTCACGGTGGCGTCCGCGCCGATCCGGACGCGGGACGGACGTTCGGGGTGGGCGGGCATCTCGGGCGGGCCGGTCTGCACGCTGGCGCGGGACGGCGTTCCGTCGGCCCTGCTCGCCGTGGTCGTGGTGGATCCGCTGCGCTACTCGGACCGGCTCGCCGCCGTCCCGGTCGACGCCGTTCTGGCGGACGCCGCCGTGGCCGAAATCCTTCGCCGACATGGCCTGGTCGACATCAACGTGTCATCGTATTCGGGCACTGACCATTCGTCAGCCATCCGATCGACACTGGCGGCAGCCATGCGAACCCTTCCCCGAGACCTCTCCACCTTCGTCGGCCGCGAGCACGAACTCGCCCGGCTGAGCGACGCGGTCATCGGGGCGAGCGGTACCGAACGGGTCATCGACATCCACGCCATCGGCGGCATGCCGGGCGTCGGCAAGACGGCGCTCGCCGTCCACCTCGGCCACCGGCTCGCCGACCGGTTCCCGGACGGGCAGTTGTTCCTGTCCCTGCACGGCCACACCCCCGGCCAGTCCCCGGTGGATCCGGCCGACGGCCTGGTCGCCCTGCTGTCGGCCAGCGGCGTGTCGCCCGAGCTGATCCCCGGCGGCCCCGACCCGCAGTCCACCATCGACGCCCGGGCCGTCCTGTGGCGGGACCGGATGGCGTCGAAGCGCGTGCTGCTCATCCTCGACGACGCGGTCGACCACCGGCAGGTCGAGCCGCTGCTGCCCAACGCGGCCGGGTCCCTCGTGCTGATCACCAGTCGGCGCCGGCTCTCGGCGCTGCCGGACACCGTGGTGCTGTCCCTCGACGTGCTGGACGAGGCGACGGCCGTCGAGATGCTCTGCGCGCGGTCCGGACGGACGGCCGAGGGGGCGGAGGCCGCCGCCGCGGCCGTCGTCGAGCACTGCGGTCGGCTGCCGTTGGCGATCGGCCTGGTCGCGGGCCGCCTGCGCAACCATCCCACCTGGTCCTTCGCCCACCTCGCCGCCGACCTGGGCCGGGCCAGGCGGCGGCTCTCCCGCCTGCGAGCCGGCAACGTGGCCGTCGCGGCGGCCTTCGAGCTCTCCTACCGGGACCTGCCGGCGGACCGCCGAACGCTCTTCCGCCGGCTCAGCCTGAACCCGGGCACCGAGTGCGACGCCGAGATCGCTGCCGCACTGCACGGCACGGACCCCGACAACGCGGCGGACGAGCTGGAGTTCCTGTACGACGACCACATGCTCATCGAGTCCGCGCCGGGCCGCTACCGGATGCACGACCTCGTCCGGGAGTACGCGGGCCTGCTCGCCGACGAGGACGAACCCGCCGACCGGGACGAGGCACGGGAACGGCTCTTCGCGTTCCTGGAGGAACGTGCCGTGGCTGCCGGTGCCGCCCTCGCTCCCGGCGCGGCGCCCGGGGGCCACGGCGCGGATGCGGCCCGAGCGGCCCGGGACTGGCTCGACACCGAGATCGCGAACCTGCTGGCCTGTGCCCGGTACTGCGCCGACCACGGCCACCCCGACCGCGTCGTCGTGCTGGCCCGTGCGCTCAGCGGCTTCCTGCGGTTCGTCGGGCCCTGGGACCAGGCCGTCGCCCTGCATTCCGCGGCGGCCGAGTGCGCCCGGGAATCGGCGCAGCCCACCCTCCAGATCGAGGCGCTCACCAACCTCGCGCTGGTGCGGCGCCTGGCCGGCGACTACCGGGGAGCGGCGGACGAACTGCGTGCCGCGACGGCCGTCGCCCAGGCCGTCGGGGACCGCCGGCTCGAAGCGCGGGTGCTGAACGACCTCGGCGCGGTCCACGGCCAGACCGGCGACTATCCGGCCACGATCGCCGCGCACGACGAGGCCGTGCCGATCTTCCGCGAGAACGAGGACCGCGCGGGCGAGGCCAGCGCTCTCAACTACCTCGGCGTGGCCCACCGTCTGGTCGGCCGCTACGAGGAGGCCAAGACGGAACTCGCCCGCTCCGCCGAACTCTTCCACGGCCTCGGGGACCGGCGGGGCGAGGCCGTCGCCCTCGCGAACCTCGGGATCGTCCACCGCCAGACCGGCCACTACGACTCCGGGACCAGCCTCGTCGAACAGGCCCTCACGCTCTCCAGGGAGATCCGCGACCGCCGAGGCAGCGTCTACATCATCCACGCGCTCGGCGTGCTGCGGTTGCTCACCGGCCGACCGGACGAGGCGTGCGACCTTCAGAGCGAAGCCCTGCGCACATCGCGCGAGCTGGGAGACCGCCGCGGTCAGGTCTACAGTCTGAACTACCTGGGGGCGGTGCACCGGTCCGTGGGCGATCCGGCCACCGCGGCCCGGGCGCACCAGGAGGCGTTGGACCTCGCCCGGGAGCTGGGCGACCGGCGGGCCCAGTCGCACGCGCTGCGCCACCTGAGCGCGGCCTACCGGCTCCAGGGCGAGCTCTTCCCGGCCAGCACCGCGGCGGAGGGCTCCCTGCTCATCGCGGAGGAGCTGGGCGACCGGCGGGGTCAGGGGAACACGCTCCGCACCCGCGCCGAGGTCCGTACGGCCTCGGGCGAGCGCGAACTCGCGGCCCGCGACCTCGCCGACGCGCTCGACCTGGCACGGGCCATCGGCGACCGGCACGGCGAGGCCCAGGCCCTGAACGCCCGAGGCGGCCTGCGGCGTCCGTCGCACGCCTCGTCCGCGCTGGCCGACCACGAATCGGCACTTCAACTGGCCCGCGACATGGGAAACCCGGGCCAGACGGGCGCGGCCCTGCTCGGCGCCGCCCGGTGCGAGCGTGACCTCGGGCGGGTCGACGCAGCCGAGAATCACCTGCGCGAGGCATTGGCGCTCTACGAGAGCCTCGGCTCCCGGGAAGCACCGTCCGTCGCCGCCGAACTCGCAGCCCTGCGGGCCTGAACGGACTGCGCCTCCTCCCCCTTCCGGACCACCCGGGGCCGCAGCACCGCGCGCGGACCCGTCGTTCGCCGCCTCGAAGCGGCCGCGGCGGGTCTCCCGGAACCTGCCGCTTCGGCGCCCCACGCGGTGCCCGCCGGGGTCAGGCCAGCTTCTTGAGCAGTTCGGCGGCGAGCGGGGCGGAGGAGGCCGGGTTCTGGCCGGTGACCAGGTTGCGGTCGACGACCACGTTCGGCACCCACGGCTCGCCGACCAGGACGTTCACGCCGGCCTCGGTGAGGCGGTCCTGGAGCAGCCACTTCGCCTTGTCGGCGAAGCCGGCCTGGGTCTCCTCGGCGTTGGTGAAGGCGGCGACCTCGTAGCCGGCGAAGGCGTTGGTGCCGTCGGCCCTGGTGGCCGCCAGCAGCGCGGCCGGGGCGTGGCAGACCACCCCGAGCGGCTTGCCGGACTCCAGGACCCGGACGAGGAGGCGGCCGGAGTCGGCGTCGACGGCGAGGTCCTCCATGGGGCCGTGGCCGCCGGGGTAGAAGACGGCCGCGTAGTCGTCGAGGGTGACGTCCTCGATCGTGACGGGCGACCGCAGCTCGCCGAAGCCGGCCAGGGCGTCGGCGATGCGGTCGGCGTTCTCCTGCCCGCCGTTGACCTCGGGGGCGAGGCTGCCCTTGTCGACGGTGGGAACCACACCGCCGGGGGTGGCGACCACGATCTCGTGACCGGCCGCCTTGAAGGCCTGGTACGGAGCGACGGCCTCCTCGGCCCAGAAGCCGGTGGGGTGCTCGGTCCCGTCGGCCAGCGTCCAGTGGTCGGCGCCGGTGACGACGAAGAGGATCTTCGACATGAGGTGGTTCTCCGGGGGTGCGGATCCCGTACGGGCCGTAGGGATCGGGGACGGTACGTCGCCGCCGCCGACGCCTCCGAAGCGCTGACACGTCGGACGCAGTTCGTCAGTGCGGTGACGTCCTCGAAGGTAGAACCCCTGACCCATCGGAATCCAATAGGCTCGCACATGTGAGAGATAGGGATTTCGATGGACAGCCGGGAACGCCGCCACCGCAGGGGAACGGCCTCCTCGATCTGAACCTGCTGCGCACGTTCCTCGCCGTGTACCGGGCCGGCGCCTTCACCGCGGGCGCCCGCATGCTGGGCCTGTCCCAACCGACGGTGACGACACAGATCCGCTCCCTGGAGAGCCAGCTGGGCCGGGAGCTGTTCGAACGACTGTCGCGCGGCGTCGCCCCGACCCCGTTCGCCGACGAGCTGGCCGCGCGGGTCATGGAGCCGCTGGACGCCCTCGGACCGGTCAGCGGCGGCGCCCTCTTCGGCGAGAGCGACGCGGAGCCCGTGCATCTGGCCGGGCCCGCCGAGTACCTCACGCACTGCGTGATGCCGACGCTCGCCCCGCTCGTCGACAAGGGGGTGCGCCTGCGCGTCGCGTTCGGCCTCACCGACGATCTGCTCGACGGACTGCGCGCGGGCCGGCACGACCTGGTGGTGGCCACCCTGCGCCCGCGCGGCCGCGCGCTCGCCGCCGTACCGCTGGCCGACGAGGAGTTCGTCCTGGTGGCCGCGCCGTCATGGGCCGAACGGATCGGCCCGCGCCTTGCCACCGAGGGGCCGGCGGTCCTGCACGGAGTGCCGCTCGTCTCGTACGCCGAGGACCTGCCGATCGTCCGCCGCTACTGGCGCCACGTGTTCGGCAGGCGCTTGACCTGCCGGCCGACCGTCACGGTCCCCGACCTCAGAGCGGTCAAGGAGGCCGTGGTCGGCGGCGCCGGATTCAGTGTGCTCCCCCGCTACCTGTGCGCCGACGAGCTGGCCGCAGGCACCCTCGCCCTCCTCGACGAGCCGGACGACCCGCCGATCAACACCGGCTTCCTGGTCCAGCGCCCGGGATCGTCCACGAATCCCCATGTCGCGCTGGTCCGCGACCACCTGCTGCGCTCCGCCCGCGAGGCCCGTCCGTAGGAGCCTGACCACCCGCGGGGCAGCGTCTCGACCGCGAGCAGGCCGACGAGTCGCCGGCGCGGGGCACGCTGTACGGAGCGCTGGTGGTGCCGGAGGGCCGCACGGCCTCGGTCACCGGCTCGACGGCTCCGGGCGGCCGGGGGCCGGCTCCGGCCCGGCCGGTGCGGACGGTTCTGACGGTTCTGACGGTTCTGACGGACCGGTCGGCGGGCCCGGGAGCTCAGCCCAGTTCCATGAGGATGTCGGCGCGGGCGTAGTAGTCGGCCACCGGGAGCCGGTCGCGGGTGATCCTCACGAACCCGGCGTCCTCGTAGAGGTGGACGGCGGCGGCCAGCCTGCTGTTCGTGCCGAGGAACAGCCGGGCCGCACCCAGGTCCCGGGCCCGGCCGATCGCCGCGGCCACGAGCCGGCGGCCGATGCCACGCCCCTGCGCGCCGGGGGTGACGGCCATCTTCGCCAGCTCGAACACGGCGTCCGGGTGCGCCAGCAGCGCCACGCACCCCACGGCGGTTCCGCCGTCCGGCTCGCGGGCCAGGAGCACGTCGCCGCCCGGGTCCACGATCCGGCCAAACGGGTCCCCGAGCACGGCCCGGTCCGCCTCCTCCAGGGTGAACAGCCGCGAGATCCACTCCTCGTTCAGCGCGCGGAACGCGTCGGCGTCGCCCGGCGAGGCGATCGAGGAGACCACGGGCGGGGCGGAGGCGTACGGCATGGGGCGGGTTCCTTCCCTGGATGACACCACGCCAGCCTGCGGCCGGGCCGACCCAGGTGTCCAATACGTGCATCGGCCGCCATCCATAGGCTGGAGATATGGATCAGCGAATCGAGCTCCGGCATCTGCGCTACTTCCTGGCGCTGGCCGAGGAGTTGCACTTCGGCCGCGCCGCCGGCCGGCTGCACATCGCCCAGCCGGCCCTGTCCCAGCAGATCAGGCAGCTGGAGAGGATCGTCGGCGTCGAGCTGTTCCGGCGGACCTCCCGGAGCGTCCGCCTCACCGACGCCGGGGTGACGTTCCGGCCGCGCGCCAGGGACCTCCTGGACCGGCTGGCCGCCGATCTGGACGAGGCCGGCCGGGTCGGCCGCGGCGAGGCCGGCCGCCTGGACGTCGCCTTCATCACCTCCGCCGCCGCGATCGTCAGCGAACGGCTCCGCGCCTTCGCCCTCAGCCGCCCGGACGTCCGGGTCAGGCTGCACGACGGCTTCACCGTCGACGTCCTCACGGCCCTGGAGCGCGGCACCGCCGACGTCGGGATCGTCCGGGACGCCGAGGACCGCGACGACATCGACCTCGCCCTCCTCGCGACGGAACGGTTCGTCGCGGTCGTCCCCGCCGACCACCCCGCCGCGGAGGGGGACCGGGTGGAAGCGGCGGCGCTGGCCGCCGACCCCCTGATCCTGTTCCCGCGCTCGGCGGGAGCCCGCGCGTTCGACGTGAACACCCGGCCGATCCGCGACACCGGCAACGACGTCCGGATCACACAGGAGTGCTCGAACTGGCACACCGTCATCACGCTCGTCGCCGCCGGCCTGGGCGTCACCATCGCCCCCCACAGCGTCACCGCGCTGCTCCCCGCGGGCGCCCGGCGCCTCGAACTCGACGGGCCGCCCGCCATGAGCCAGGTCTTCCTGGCCACCCGCCGAGGGGACGACCGCCCCCTCGTGCGGGCCTTCGTCGCGGTGTCCGAATCCGTGGGGTCCGAATCCGTGGGGTCCGAATCCGTGGGGTCCGAATCCGTGACGGGCCGGGGCGAAGGGGCGACCGACGGGGCCGCGCCGGTCCGCTGAGCGCTACGGCCCCTCGGCCGCGCCATCACCGAGCAGGCGTGTGACGTTCAGCGGACGGTGACCTGGACGCTCTTGGAGATGTCGCACCGCTCCCCCGCGTACTTCGGTACGCCGGCGCGGCAGCCGCCCTCGCCGAACAACCACGTCAGCGTGGTGGTTCCGGGCGCCAGGGCACTGAAGGTCAGGTCGAACTCGGCGCCGCAGCCCGCCTTCGGCGGGTCCGTGGGGCAGGGGCTGATGACGAAGTCCTTGCCGGGCCGCAGCACGGTGCCGTCGCCCGCCGAGTAGAGGTACCACTTCTTCTGCAGGGCGCCCCCGGTCGTCCTGACGCCGAGCCGCTGTCCGACCTCCAGGGTCACCGCGCTGGTCGGATACGGAGCGGTGGCGTTCGACGCCTTCTCGGGGAGGGGCACCTCCACCTCCGGTCGGGTGGCGGTGGCGGTGGCGGCCGTGGTGCCGCCCGGGCCCGAGTCGGACCACCAGCCGCCGAGGTAGGAGGCGAGCAGCAGGGCGCCGGCCAGGAGCGCCGCCACGCCGGCGATGACGGTTCGGCGCATCAGCTGCCCTCTTCCCGGACCCGGCGCCGCATGGTGATCAGGAGCGCGACCTCGGCCAGCCAGCGGGCGAACAGGATCTCGCGCCCGAGGTCGGCCCCGCCGGCCGCGGCCGCGCGCAGCCAGCCGCGGACCAGCTCACCCGGTTCCCGGCCGATCACCGGCTCGGGCAGGTCGAGCGCGCCGGCGAAGCCGCCGGCGCGGACGTACTGGGCCAGGACGCCCAGCGGGTGCGGGCCGATGTGCAGGGCCTCGGCCTGGTAGGACGCGGCGATCGCCGCCTCGCCGAAGAGCACTCGGCGCGGGACTCCGTCGATCAGCAGGCCGCGGGTGACGGCGGCCTCGACGTCGTAGCCGGTCATCAGTTCGATGTCCGGGAGGATCTCGGTCATTTCGGCAGCTCCGCTCCGTAGGGCCGGTTGATGTTCGTCGTGCCCGTGAGGCCACCGTCGTTCAGGTGGTTGTGGATGAACTGGTCCTCGGTCACCCACACCGACTGGCCCCACGGGTTGTAGACCTGCAGCCGGTCGCCGTCCCGGGCCACGATCACCATCTGGTGGTAGTTGCCGTTCGCGCCCTTCGCGGCGCTGGCCTCGTCGAAGGCGCAGAACGGCACCGGCTTGCCCTCGTCCAGGGCCTTCTCGATCCGGGTGACTGCCGCGCGCCGGTCGTCGTCGGTGTCCAGGTTGACGTACTCGTAGGTCGAGCCCGTGGCCTTCCCGAGGTTCTGGTTGGCGAGGAAGGTGTTGCCCTTCGGTCCGATCCCGCCGTTGTTCTCCGGGTAGATCTTCTGGCCGCCGTCGGCCACCTGGCCCTGCTGGTACTGGCCGATGAAGAGCTGCTGCAGGCGCTGCTTGAAGTACTCGGGCGAGTCGGACCCCGGGACGTCGGTCATGTTGCCGGTGGTGAGCTGGAGCATCGTCACCGGGTCGATCTTGAGGCTCGCGACCACCGTGGAGGCGGCGACGCAGTCGTTGACGTCGCGCTGGCTGTAGACGTCGTAGCCGTCGAGGATCTCGGCGCCCTTGTAGGTCAGCCCGGTCGCATGGGTGGTGGACTCCCCCTGCAGGTCGTCCGATCCGAGCGCCGGAACCAGGTGCTCGGACAGCCAGCGCGGGTCGTCCCCGTGAGGGTGGATCAGCGCGTCGAACTTCTGGACGTCGGCCACCGAGTGGCCGGCCGCCAGGGCCTTCCAGAGGTAGGCGGCCTCCTCCGGCGACTTCGCGCCGGACAGCAGCTTCTGGAACGCGAGCTGGTCGGCGCCGTTCATCACGGACATGATCTGCTCGGCGCGGTCGAGCTGGCCGGCCGTCAGGATGTAGTCGCCGTCCTCACCGCCGCCGGGGCCCTTCTCGTTCGCCAGCACCAGCGCCGCGAGCGGATCGATCGACCCCTGTCCGGCGCGCTCGGTACGGGCCCTGGCGGCGAGCTGGTTGAGCATGCTCGCGGCGCGGGTGCCGCTGCTCTCCGCCCGCTGGGCGGCCGAGATCCTGGTTCCCACGGCCGTGTTGGCGGGCTCGATGGCGGCAATGGCCTTGCTCATGTCGAAGGCGTCGTGGGCGAGCGAATTCCGCACGTTCTCCAGGGCGGTCACGCCCTGCGCGTCAGTGCTCCGAGCTCCTTCCAGATTGTCCGCCCAGGCGTTCAGCTCGGTGGCCGCCTGCTCCAAGGACTTCTGGGAGACGCCGAGTTCGTTCACCAGCGCCCGGACGGACTGGGTGGCGTTCTCGGCGACCGAGCCGGTCCAGGCGTTCGGCAGCCGATTGTCGGCGACCTCCCTCAGGTCGGTGGACGCCTTGGCGTAGGCCTTCGCGGTTTCCGCGTACGCCTTGGCCCGCTCACGTATCACGCCCGGGTTTCCGGCCGGCCCGGCCACGGCCAGGGCCTTGTCGATCGCCTTGAGCAGTGCGAGTCCGACGTAGAAGCTGGAGCCGGGGTGAGCGATGGCCTGCTGCGCCTTCTGCAGGTCCGCGACCTTGCTCATCGGGACTGCGCCGGGGCCAGCGATGCGGCGATCTTCGCCTCCGCGGCGCGGTAGTTGGCGCTGGTGGCCGACATCTTCTGGACCAGTTCCGCCACGGCACGCTGGGTGACGTGCAGTTCCTGGTCCCAGTTGGTGTCGAAGCCCGCCCACGCCCGGTCCACACCGAACTCGCCGAAGTCGGCGGACTGGTAGAGCTTCTGCGCGGTGTAGGCCTGGTTGGCCGAGGCCAGGTCGGTTGCGACGTTGTTGAGTGCCGTGTTTATGTGGTCCAGCGCGTCGGGCTGGACGGTGTACCCCACCGAGTCGGACATCGGCTGCTCTCCCCCAAGAAGCTCCATGGCTCGCCGTAATCGAACGAGCACGGTCGACGAGCATAGACGCCGCGGGGGAAGTGTCGGTTGCGGGGCAGTCCAGCCAACCGAGTTCGGCGCTCGTCAACCCAGGTGGATACCGGCGAAGGGCCCGGCGAAGCCCAGGGCCACCCGCGCGGTGTCGGGGGGGGGGGGCGGCCCCCCCGCCGGGCGCCCCCCCGCGGGGGTGGGGGCGGGGGGCCCCGGGAGGGCGGGGGGGCCGGGCGGGCGCGCGCCCGCCCGGGGTA
>NZ_JBEXJK010000260.1:0-11686 GCF_040609095.1 Kitasatospora sp. NPDC004799 | reverse complement strand
GCCGGTGAACACCGTGCGCTGGTGCGGGAGGTGGACCATCAGGTCCCCGCCCGTGTGGGCGGCGGGCAGGCTGGTGATCCGCACCGGGTAGCGGCGAACACCGGCTGCACGTCCCCGCCGCACAGCTCCAGCGCCCGGACGGACCGGGCCAGGAAGTCCGCGCCCAGTTCGCCGGCCAGCGTGCCCATGGTGACCAGCACCCGCCGGCGGCCGGGCAGCAGCCGCTGCCACGGGAAGTCCGGGTCGTGCGGCCGCGCGGAGAGCACCGGCCCGACCAGCGCCTGCTCCGGCGGCGGGGCCGAGCCGGTCAGCGCCCGTCCGGTGGTCGCCACCACCAGGGCGGGGGAGAAGCGCGGGTCCAGGTACTCCGCCGCGGGCAGCCCGGCGCGCTCCCACAGCCCGCGCAGCAGCCCGGTCATCCACGCCTCGACCTGCGGCAACGCCCGGTACGGGCGCCCCAGTTCCATCGCCCCCGGCGCGAAGGACGCCCACGGCAGGCCGTGCCGGTGCGCGACCAGCGCGCCCGCCGGGGTGTGCTGGTCGACCAGCAGCACGTCCGGCCGCCACTCCCGCACGATCGCGTCCAGCGGCTTCAGGGTGAAGCGCGCGTACGGGACGATGAACCCCTCCCAGAGCGAACGCAGCGCGGCCAGCCCGTGGCCGCCCTGCGCCCGGAACGCCCGGGTGCCGGTGCCCAGCACCCGCGCCCGCGGGCCGAGCAGCGGGCGCAGCACCGACTCGGTGCCGGTCCAGGCGACCTGGTGGCCGCGGGCGGTCAGTTCGGCGGCGATCCCGGCGGCCGGGTTGACGTGGCCGGTCAGGGGTGGCATCACCAGCAGGTACCTGGTCATCGGGTGTCCTCCTCGGGGAGCAGTCGCTGGAGGTCGGCGACGGTCAGGGCCTCCAGGGCGGCCAGGTCCAGCCCGGCGCGCAGGGCGGCCAGGTCGGCCCGCGGCCCGAAGCGCTCGCGCAGCCGCTCGGCCAGCTCGGCGAGTTCGTCCTCGTCCAGCAGCAGGTCGCCGTCCAGCCGGGCGTCCGGGGTGACGTGGCGCGCCCAGCCGGGCGGCGCGCCGGCCACCTCGACCACCAAGGCCACCAGCTCCCGGTTCAACGGGCTCCCGGGGGAGGGGGGTTCAGGATTCGGCATGAGAGATCTCCCACCTGCTCGACGGCACGGGGGTGAACGCGGCCGCGCCGGGGAGCCGTTGACGGCTTCCGGGCAGCGGCGGCGACGGAGGAGGGCCCGAGATCACTTGTGCGACCCGGCGGGCGTCGGAATACTAGCCCGCGTGACCGCACTGGAGGCAGTGGCCGTCCACCTCCCCCCGCATGCCGTTCCCATCGAGGCGGCGGGCGAGCGCATCGGCCTGACCCCACGTCAACTCCGTCTCTTCCGCCGCTTCCACGGCCTGGACCAGCTCCGTCTGGACCCGGCCGGGACGCTGCCCGACCTGCTCGAAGCCGCCCTGGACAGCCTGTCGGAGCTGCGCGGACGCGAACGCGACGTCCGCTTCGTGATCCACGCCCGCAGCATGCCGGTGGCGGTGCCCCACCCGCTCAACCCGCTGCACGACCTGCTCGACGCCCGTGGACTGGCGCACGCCTGCGCCTTCACGGTGACCCACCACGCCTGCGCGGTGGGCCTGCTGGCCATCGACCTGGCCGGCCGGCTGCTCGCGGCCGAACCCGACCCGGCGGCGCTCGCGCTGGTGCTGACCGGGGAGAAGACCTTCACCAGGGACGCCCAGGTGGTGCCCGAGACCGGCATCTTCGCCGAGGGCGCGGCCGCCTGCCTGGTCAGCGCCGGCGGCGAGCGCCACCGGATGCTCTCCTTCGCGGTGCGCCAGCGCCCGGAGTTCGACGGCCGGCTGGCCGGGGACCCGGACCTGCTCGCCCGCTACCAGCGCGAGTACCCGAACGTGATGGTGGAGGCGATCGAGGCCGCCCTGGACCAGGCCGGTCTGGACCTCTCCGACCTGGCCGCGATCCTGCCGCACAACGTCAACCAGGCGTCCTGGCGCATGATCGCGCGCCGGATCGGCTACCCGGTCGAGAAAGTCGTGCTGGACAACGTGCGGTCGGTCGGGCACAGTTTCGCCTCGGACGGCCTCATCAATCTCCACACCGCCACCACGCGGGGGCTGCTCCGCCGCGGCGACCACTACCTGATCGCCGCCGCCGGCGTCGGAGCCACCTTCTCCGCGATGGCGATGCGGTACTGACGGTCCGCCGATCGCACCGGCCGCCGCCGTCCGCGGCGCGACGCCGGATCCCCGCACCACCCCAGAGCCCCGGGCGCCCCCGCAGGCCCCGGAGCACACATCCCACGTACGACGGGACGGGACACCCATGTCAGAATCCGTGGTCCAGACCACTGACCCCGAACTGCGCGAGCGCGTCCTGCACGGCATCGGCGAGCTCCTGCCGCGCGTCCTCAAGCGGGAGCTGCCCGAGATCCCGCAGGACGCCTGCCTCTTCGACGACCTCGGCCTCACCTCGGCCGGCACCATCGAACTGATCCTGGAGCTGGAGGAGACGCTCGACATCCAGGTCGACGTCGAGCAGATCACCGAGGACGACCTGCGGTCGGTCACCAGGCTGGCCGACTACGTCGCCGGGCACGTCATCCCCGAGGACTGACCGGGTGGCCCCCGGCCCCACCGGCCTGCGGATCACCCGGGCGCTCGCCCGGCGGTTCGACGGCCGCTCGGAGACCTCGCTCGACCCGGACCTGCGGGTCTTCGTCTCCGACCTCGCCCGCCCGTACGGCCTGCCGCTGCGCGAGGACCTGCTGGGCGAGGGCGCCGGCCACTCCTACGAGGAGCTGGCCGCCGGACCGCTGCGCGAGGTGCTCGCCGAGGACGAGCCGGCGGACCTGCTGGTCCTGGCCTTCGACACGCCGGACGTGCGGCCCGGCGCGCCGTCCTCGCTGGCGCTCAGCCGGTCCGTCCCGGGCAGCCCGCTGGCCTTCGCCGTCTGCGACCAGGGCGGCGCGGCGGCCTTCACCGCCCTGCGGCTGGCGGCCTGCCACCAGCGCACCGGCGGCTGCCGTCGGGCCGTGGTGGTGCTCGCCGAGCAGACCGCGCTGCACTACGACCCGCCCGGGCCGGTGCCGCTGCCGGACCGGCACGCGGTGGTGGTGCTGGTCTGCGAGGAGGCGCCCGGCGAGGGTCTGGCCGTCCGGCAGACCAGGGGCGCGGGCTCCCCGGCGCAGACGGTCCGGGCCGAGGCGCTCGCTTCCGGGGCGGCGCTGCTGCTCGGCCCGGGCTTCGACGCGCAGGAGCCCGCACCGGCCCAGCCGTTCACCGGTCTCTGGGCGGAGCTGGCCGAGGAGCTGCCGCGGTGGCGGGCGGACGGCCGGCCCGCGCTGGTGGCCGGGTACGACCGGCGGCTCGGCGTGCTCAGCACGCTGGCCCTGCCGTGACGGCGGTCGACCTCTGGCTGATCGATACGCGTCAACCACCGGCTCTGGCCGCCGAGTTGTGGCGGCTGCTCGACCCGGAGGAACGCGCCCGGGCGGCGCGGATGCCCCCCGGTGCGCGGGAGCGCTTCACCGTGGCGCGCGGCGCCGTCCGGCAGCTGGTCGCCGCCCGGCTCGGCGTGCGCCCGGCCGAGCCGGTATGGCGGTTCGGGCCGCACGGCAAGCCCGAACCGGCGGACGCCGGTGGGCTGCGGGTCAGCTGGTCGGCCTCGGACGCGTGCGCGGTGCTGGCCCTCGCCGAGGGGCGGGCGGTCGGCGTCGACGTCGAGCGGCTCCACGACCCGCGGACGGCGGAACGGATGGCCGCCCGCTGGTTCCCGTTCGAGGAGGCCCGGTTCGTCGCCGAGCCCGTCGACCCGGCCGAGCGGGCGGCGCGGTTCACCGTGCTGTGGTGCCGCCGCGAGGCCTGCGTCAAGGCGTACGGCGGGCGGCTCGCGCAGTCCTTCGGCGTGCCCGTGGGCGGCCCGTCGCCGGTCCTGGTGGCCGATCCGGGCGGGCTCGGCGCCGGCCCGTCCCGGCTCTGCGACGTCCCCGTCGCGGGGCCGTTCCGGGCTGCCGTCGCGACCCTCGGGGATTCGCCTATACATGTCAACTCGCGTTTGTGGGAGCCGAGTTGAATCCATCGGGGATTCACCGAGATTGGTCTGGACCAGTCCGTGAGGGCGCTGGTAGCGTCCTCGCCACACCCCCCCCGCCGAGCCCTCCCGGGCGAGCCGAAAGGCGCGTACGACGTGACCCCGCACGACGCCACACCGCACGATCCGACGTCACTCGGCGCGCCACCGCGCGGCGCGCAGCGGGCCGCCGGGCGGGTCACCGTCCGGTTCGCCGCCGAGGGCGGCGGTTCCGGCCCGCTCACCCGCGGCCAGGACAACATGGTCCGCTGCATCCGGACGAGTGCCCCCGAACAGATCAACCGGGAGTCCGTCTGGCCGGTGCCCGACGGCACCTCGGTCCGCTCCGCCCTGGTCGCCCTGCGCCTGCTGGTCGAGCGGCACGAGTCGCTGCGCACGTCCTTCCCCGCGGGCCCCGGGTCGGACGGCTTCCCGGACCGCCAGGTGGTGCACCGGGAGGGCCGCTTCACCGTCTCCGTGGTCGAGGCCGGCGGCCGAACGGATGCCGAACTCGACGCACTGGCCGAGGAGTTGGGGCGGACAGATGTCGCCGTTCCGGTGGACCTCGACGTGCCGCCCCGGGTCCGGTTCACCCTGGTCGCCGCCGGCGAGTTGCTGCTGCGGCTGGTCGCCGTGGTCTGCCACGCGGGTGCCGACGGCGCCGCGACCGCGGTGCTGATCGAGGACTGGTACGCCCTCGCCGCCGGAAAGGAGCTGCCGCCGG
Organism: Kitasatospora sp. NPDC004799; assembly: GCF_040609095.1. Classification (NCBI taxonomy): domain Bacteria; kingdom Bacillati; phylum Actinomycetota; class Actinomycetes; order Kitasatosporales; family Streptomycetaceae; genus Kitasatospora; species Kitasatospora sp. NPDC004799. Next base: position 6,867 of record NZ_JBEXJK010000260.1, on the reverse strand, counting down.
TCACCGCCCCGACCCCGCTGGGGATCGCCGTCGCGGAGCAGAGCCCGCAGGGCCGCCGCCGGGCCGCCGCCGCGCTGCGGCACTGGGCCCGCATCCTGACCACCGGCCCCCAGACCGTCTTCGCCGACGCGCGGATCAGCGGACCGCCCCGCGACCACGGAGCCCTGCTGGTCCGCTCGCGGAGCGCCGCCGACCACCTCGCCGCGGTCTGCCGGCGCACCGGCGCCAGCCCCTCGGTCGTCCTGCTCGCCGCCTTCGCCGCGCTGGTCGCCCACCGGGCCGGCCGGCCCGAGCTGGTGCTCTCGGCGCTCTCCGCCAACCGCCAGCGCGCCGTGCTGGTCGACCACGTCGGGACCCTCGCGCAGGACGCGCTGATCCTGCTCGACACCGGCGCGGCCGACTTCGACCAGCTGATCGGCCGGGCCAAGTCCGCCTCGCTGAACGCCTACTGGCACAGCACCCTGGACGCCGAGCAGGTCTGGCGACTGGTGGAGGACGCGGCCCACCTGCGCGGCGCCCGGTTCGGCCGCCAGGTGGTCGTCAACGACCTGAGTCTGACCGTCCCGGCCGCCGTCGCCGACACCCGGCCGCTCCCGGCGGCCGACCCCGAACTCACCGTGCTGCCCGCCCCGCCGCTGCCGGTGCGGCTGATGTTCACCGTCCTGCGGATCACCGGCAGCCTGGACTTCGTCCTGATCGCCTGCCCCCAGGTGCTCGACCCCGAGGAGACCGAGAGCTTCGCCCGGGCGCTGCCGGCCCTGCTCGCGGCCGCCGCCGACGGCCCGGTGCTGCTCGCCGACCTGGCCGCCGTGCTGGGCCCGCCGGGGAGCCGCCGGGACGGCGAGTGGTTGCTGGTCGACGGCTGCTGGATCGATCTCGCGGCCGTCCGGGACCTCCTGCGCACCGCCCTCGGGGACCACCGGCTGTCCGTGGTGGAAGGGCGGCTGGTGGTCGAACTGTCCTCTCCGGACCCCGGTTTCGGTCCGGCCGAGGCCCACCGGGCGGTGGTCGCCGCCCTGCCCGGCCGCGACACCGCGATGGCACCGCACCGGTACGTCGTCCGGCACAGCACCCCGGCGGGGGAGCGGACCGAGACCGGGAGCGGACGCGACCCGGCCGTCGTGGCCGGGCTGTCCGCGCTCACCTGAAGGGATGATCACGGCAGCCTTCCGGGCGCTCACCCCCACGGGTCGTGGTGATCGTCCGCCGCTCCCCACGGGTCGCCGTGGCCGTCCGCCGCTCCCCACGGAAGCGCCTCCCAGGAACAGGTGGAGGTCGCCCCCGAGGTGAGCCCCCACGGGCTCGGCACCTCCTCCTCGTCGCCGTCCTGCACCGGCAGCCGGTCGACCACCGCGACCAGCGCCGGCGGCAGCCGCGGGGCCAGCCCCCGGTGCACCCGGGACATGACGTCCCGCCGCACGTCGTCCGGCAGCAGCGGCCGGTCCAGCCGCAACACCCGTGGCTGGGGCGGCCGTTCGGCCGTCGCCAGCTGGTCCGACCAGGCCCGCCAGTAGTCGGCGTCGTCGGTCTCGCCGAGCATCAGGTGGTGCAGGTGCAGGCAGTACGCGGCCGTCCCGCTGCCCGAGCCGGCCGCGAAGCGCCACCAGAACTCGGCGCCCTCCTCCCGGCCGGTGGCGTACAGCAGCGCGCCGAACACCTCGGCCCCCTCCGGTTGGATCCGGCGGGCGTTCACCAGCAGGTCGAGCCCGCGCGAGGCGTCCGGCGCGCCCAGCACCAGGGCCACCACCAGGCCGAGTTCGAAGGCCGCCTGCTGGTGCTCCGACGGCAGCTGGGCGGGCGCGGCGGTGAGCCGGGCCTGGCGCACCGCGGCCATCCGCTCCGCGTGGGCGCGTTCGGGCCGCGGGACGCGGAACACCGTGCGGCCCCCGCCCGCCGGAGCGGCTGCGGCCGGGGCGCCCTCCTCCGGTCTCGCCGTCACAGATCGCCACCGCCGTCCGGGAGTTCGCCCACCCCGAGCCGACGGGCCAGCCGTTCCCGGGCGTGCCGGAGGTTGGAGTGCACCGTCGCCACCGGCCGCCCCAAATATGCCGCGATCACCTTGATGTGCAGGCCGAGCAGGTACCGCAGGATCACCACGTCCCGCTGCCGGTCCGGGAGTTCGAGGATCGCCGCGTACAGCCGAACCTCGTCCGCCTCGCTGTGCAGCAGCCCCTTCGCCACCTGCTTGAAGGCGCCGATCACCGCCGCGAAGGTGACCGCCTCCACCTCCACCGGCTCCTCGCCGGCCAGCCAGTCCGAGACGTGCCGGTTGGCCAACCGCCAGGCGTACGCGGCCGGTTCCTCGAACCGCAGCACCTGCGGCCAGCAGCGGGCCAGGTCGGACTTCACCGCTCCGACCACCAGCGCCGCGTCCGACCGATTGCCTATCCGGGTCAACGCGAGGGCGTGCCAGGCGGGTTCGTGCGTCTCGCAGAAGGCGGAATAGGTGAGGTCCAGGCGGAGGCCGACCGTGGAACGGAGGCCGGACTCCGGGCCGGCCGACCGCTCCGGCCCCGTCCCCCCACCGGTGCACGCCACGGCCGTCCCACCCCGGTGCCCGCGCGCGGGGGCACACCTGTCGATCGTCATCGATCCTGCTTTCCGTGGCCGTCGGCTGCTCGCCGGGCCACCCGAGGGTCGGGCTGTCTGCGCTCATCCTCATTCCATCAGGCCAGTCACTCCAGGCTGCAATGCGAATACAGATTGTCATCTCATGGGTCCCGATGGTTCCTTGGAGCCCCCGGGGTCCCCGTTCGCGGTTGGCCCCCGCCCGTCCTGGGCAGCAAGCGATCGACCGGCAGCGCAACGGATGGAGGGCGCGATGGGCCTCTACGACGGAGTGGACCTGCGGCTGAACGTGCCGCACTCGGCCCGGATGTACGACTACTTCCTCGGCGGCTTCACCAACTTCGCCGCCGACCGCGAGGCCGCCGGGCACGCCCTCGCCGTCGCGCCCTGGCTGCGCACCGGCGCCCGGATCAACCGCTCCTTCATGCACCGCTCGACCCGGGTGCTCGCCGAGGCCGGCTTCGACCAGTTCCTCGACATCGGCACCGGCATCCCCACCTCGCCCAACCTGCACGAGATCGCCCAGAGCGTCCGGCCCGGCGCCCGGGTGGTCTACGCCGACAACGACCCGATCGTGCTCTCGCACGCCCAGGCCCTGCTCACCGGCACCCCCGAGGGCCGCACCGCCTACGTCGAGGCCGACGCCACCGACCCGGCCCGGCTGCTCGCCGCCCCCGGTCTGCGCGAGACCATCGACCTCACCCGGCCCGTCGCGCTCTCGCTCAACGCCCTGCTGCACTTCGTGCCCGACGCCCGCGGCGCGTACGAGCTGGTCGAACACCTCAAGTCCGCCCTCGCGCCGGGCAGCGCCCTGGTGATGACCCACGCCACCCCCGAGTTCGCACCCGAGGACGTCGCGAACCTGGTCCGCATATACTCCTCGGCCGGCACGGCCACCCAGTCCCGCAGCCGGTCGGAGATCACCCGCTTCTTCGACGGCTGGACCCTGCTCGACCCGGGCGTCGTCCCCACCCCGCGGTGGCGGCCCGTGCCCGGCGAAGCCCCCGTCACCCTCGCCGAGGCCTCGGCGTACGCGGGGGTGGCCGTCCGGCCGTGAACCTCCGGACCGATTCGCCCGGCTGACGAACCATCGGCGCACGTACGGCGTCCTGCTGATCAAGAACGCGGCCCCGCGCCGCGACCAACGATGCCGTCCGATGCCGTCGGACGGCTTCCGCTCAGAGGGGGAGCATGTACCAGCAGTCCACGGGGGACCGTCACAGCCGCCGCGCCGTCCTCGGCCTCGGTCTCGGAGCGGCCGTCGCCGTCACCGCCGCGACCGCCGTCCCCGCGTTCGCGGCGACACCGAGCGCCCCGGCCGCCGGGGCCGGCCTCCACCCGGCGCTCGCCGCACTCGAACAGGAGCACTCCGCCCGCCTCGGCGTCTACGGCCGCAACCTGACCACCGGCCGGACCGTCGGCTACCGCGCGGACGAACTGTTCCCGATCTGCTCGGTCTTCAAGACCGTCGCCGTCGCCGCCGTCCTGCGGGACCTCGACCGCGACGGCGAGTTCCTGGCGAAGCGGATCCGGTACACCGCCGAGGACGTCACCCGGGCCGGTGGCTCCGTCGGCACCGAGACCGGCGGCGGGAGCACGGTGATCACGGGCAAGGCGGAGAACGTGGCGAACGGCCTGACCGTCGCCGAGCTGTGCGCCGCGACCATCGACTACAGCGACAACGCCGCGGGCAACCTGCTGCTGCGCGAACTCGGCGGACCGACCGCCGTCACCCGCTTCGCCCGCTCGATCGGCGACCGGGTCACCCGCCTGGACCGCTGGGAGCCCGAGCTCAACAGCGCCGAGCCCGACCGCCGCACCGACGTCACCACCCCGCGCGCTATCGCCTGCACCTACGGCCGGCTGGCGCTCGGCAACGCCCTGCCGCCGGCCAAGCGGGACCAGCTCACCGCCTGGCTGCTGGCCAACACCACCAGTACCCACCGCTTCCGCGAGGGCCTCCCGGCCGACTGGGCCCTCGCCGACAAGACCGGCACCGGCCGGCACGGCACGACGAACGACGTCGGCATCGCCTGGACGCCGGCGGGCGACCCGGTCCTGCTCGCCGTCCTGGTCACCAAGCCGGCGGACGAGGCGGCCCCGAAGGACGAGCCCCTGGTCGCCCGGACGGCCACGCTGCTCGCGGGCGCGCTCGGCTGACCCGGAGGTCGATCCGGAGGCCGATCCGGAGACCGACCCGGAAGCCCGGCCCGCAGCGCGCGCTGCGGGCCGGGCGTTCGTCCCGCTGGTACTCCTCATCCCACTCGTCCCACCCGTGCGCCCGCGTCCCGCCGGGCCCAGACTGGTGGTGGATCGAAGCTGCCCCGCGAGGCTGGGAGAGGCATGCTGCTGGGACTCACCACCGCGTCGGCCGCGACCGTCTGCTTCGGCTTCGGGGCGGTCTTCCAGGCGCGCGGGGCGCGGGCGGCGCCGCGTGCCGACCGGGTGCGGGCGGGCCTGCTGGCCGCGCTGGTGCGGTCCTGGCAGTTCGTCCTCGGCACGCTGCTGGACATCGTCGGCTTCGTACTGAGCATCGTCGCCCTGCGCACCCTCCCGCTCTTCCTCGCGCAGGCCGTCACCAACGCCAGCCTGGCCGTCACCGCGTTGGCCGCCGTCTGGCTGCTGGGCGCGCGGCTGCGCCGGGGCGACGTCGCGGGCATCCTCGCCGTGATCGCCGGTCTGACCCTGCTGGCGCTCGGCTCCGGCCAGGACGGCCGCAACCACGCCGCGCCCGCGTTCCACTGGGCGCTGCTCGCCACCACCGCCGTCATGCTGCTCGCCACCGTGGTCCTGGTGCGCCGCGAGGGCGACGCGGCCGCGGCCGGCCTGGCTCTGCTGGCCGGGATCGGCTTCGGCGTGACCAGCCTGGCCGTACGCGTCCTGGACGCCTCCGGCCCGGTCGCCGTCCTCGCCGACCCGGCCGCCTACGCCCTCGCCGTCGGCGGCCTCGGCGGCTACCTCGCCTACGCCCTGGCCCTGCAGCGCGGCACGGTGACGGCCGCGACCGCCGCCGGGACGGTGACCGAGACCTTCGGCCCGGCGCTGGTCGGTGTGGCGGCGCTCGGGGACGCCGCGCGCCCCGGGTTCGAGTGGTGCGCGCTGACCGGTTTCGCGGTGGCGGTGGGCGGCACCTTCGTGCTCTCCCGCTTCGGCGAGCTGGAGGGCGAGTCCGCCGAGCTGTCCGCCCCGCGCCGGGAGGCCGAGGCGGAGCCCGCCGTGCCGCCCCGGTAGCGCCGTGCCCGCCTCGGTGGCGCCGTGCCGCCCCGGCAGCGCCGTGCCCGCCCCGGTAGCCCGGACGGCTCCGCCGTGCGAAGGTGACTTGCCGGACAAAACGGACGGCGACACGGACACAGAGCGGCAGGTGCCCGATGGCGGAGGATCCCCACGCCCGATCCCGGCGGTCGGACCCGACCGACCCGTCGAGCCCGGCCGACCCGACCGTCCGCCCGGTCGCGCTGATCACCGGCGCCTCCTCCGGGATCGGCCGCGCCACCGCCGCCCGCCTGGCCGGCGCCGGCTGGCACACCCTGCTCTCCGGCACCGACCGGGCCCGCCTCGACGACCTCGCCGAGCGCACCGGCGGCCGCGCCCTGCCCCAGGACCTGAGCAAGCCGGACGGCCCGGCCCGCCTCGCCGAGGCCGCCCTGGCCGTGACCGGCCGGGTGGACGCCCTGATCGCGAGCGCCGGCCTCGGCTGGCGGGGCCCGTACGCGCGGACGCCCTCCGACACCCTGGACCGGATGATCGAGGTCAACCTCGCCGCCCCGCTGCGCCTGGTGCGCCTGCTGCTGCCCGGCATGCTGGAGCGCCGGCACGGCCGGATCGTGCTGCTCGGCTCGATAGCCGGGCAGGTCGGCGTGCGCGACGAGTCGGGGTACTCCGCCACCAAGGGCGGGCTGGCCATGTTCGCCGAGAGCCTCTGGTACGAGCTGCGCGGCACGGGGGTCGGCGTGCGCCTGGTCCTCCCGGGGGCGGTGGACACCCCCTTCTTCGACCGGCGCGGCACGCCGTACCAGCGCGAGCGGCCGCGCCCGGTCCCGGCGGAGCGGGTCGCGGACGTCGTGGTCGCGGCCATCAGCACCGAGCGCGACCGGCTCTACGTCCCGCACTGGCTCGGCTTCCCGGCCCGGATCCACGGCGCGGCCCCGGGCGTGTTCCGGCGGATGGCCGCGCGCTTCGGGTGAGCGCCGCCGTCTTGGGTGCCCCTTGAGGTCGAGCAGGGTGGCGGCCACCACCAGGAACTCGGTCGTCGCGTCCAGGTCCCAGTCCGGGCCCATCGCCCGGATGTACGCCAGGAAC
>NZ_JBEXJK010000259.1:0-11717 GCF_040609095.1 Kitasatospora sp. NPDC004799 | reverse complement strand
CGCGTCCAGGTACTCGGCCCGGAACAGCCCGTACAGCTCCTCGGCCGTCATCTCCCGGCCGCTGTCGTCGGTGGCCTCCTGCACCACCCGCGCGAACTCGATCTGCAGCCGCCGGGGCAGCTCCAGCCCCTGCCCGGTCTGCAGCAGGTGGGCGATCCCGCCCTTGCCCGACTGGCTGTTGACCCGGATCACCGCCTCGTAGTCCCGCCCCAGGTCGGCCGGGTCGATCGGCAGGTACGGCACGGACCAGGGCGCCTCCCGCTCGGGGACGCCCAGCCGGGCGGCGGTCTCGGCGTGCCGGGCGAAGCCCTTGCGGATGGCGTCCTGGTGGGTGCCGGAGAAGGCGGTGTGCACCAGGTCGCCCGCGTACGGGTGCCGTTCGTGGACGGGCAGCCGGTTGCAGTGCTCGACGGTGCGCCGGATCACGTCGATGTCGGAGAGGTCCAGCATCGGGTCGACGCCCTGGGTGTGCAGGTTGAGCGCCAGGGTCACCAGGTCGACGTTGCCGGTCCGCTCGCCGTTGCCGAACAGGCAGCCCTCGACCCGCTGGGCGCCGGCCAGCACGGCCAGTTCCGCGCAGGCGACGCCGGTGCCGCGGTCGTTGTGCGGGTGGACGGAGAGGATCACCGCCTCGCGCCGGTCCAGGTGGCGGTCCATGTACTCGATCTGGTCGGCGTACACGTTGGGGGTGGCGATCTCGACGGTGGCCGGCAGGTTGTGGACGACCGGCCGGTCCGGGCTCGCGTCCCAGAGCGCGGTCAGGCCGTTGCACACCTCCAGGACGTAGTCCGGCTCGGTCAGGTTGAACACCTCGGGCGAGAACTGGAACCGCAGGCCGTCCCGGCCCTCCCCCAGCCGGGCCATCAGCGTCGCGGCCCGGGTGATCAGCGCCCGCAGCTCCGCGCGCTCCTTGCCGAGGACCACCTCCCGCCACTGCGGCGCGGTCGCGGTGTAGAGGTGGACGACCACCCGGGGCAGCCCCGCGACGGCCTCGAAGGTGCGCTCGACCAGGTCCGCCCGGGCGGCCGTGAAGACCACGACGGTGACGTCCTCGGGCACCGCCCCGGGGGTGGTGGCCAGTTGGCGGACGAAGTCGAAGTCGGTCCGGCTGGCGGAGGGGTAGCCGACCTCGATCTCCTTGAAGCCCATGGCCAGGAACAGGTCGAACATCCGCTGCTTGCGCGCCGGGTCCATCGGCTCGGCCAGCGCCTGGTTGCCGTCGCGCAGGTCGACGGGCACCCACAGCGGCGCCCGCTCGATCCGCCGGCCGGGCCAGCGGCGCAGCAGGGCGGGCACGTGCACCCGCTCGTGGGCGGGGCGGTAGCGGTGGGAGGGCATGGCCCCGCCGCGCTGCGGGTTCCAGGCGGGGGCGGCGGCCGGGACGGGCCCGGCGGGGGCGTGCAGGGTGGCGAACCGGGCCGGGGCGGGTTCAGGGGCCAGGGCGGGTTCAGGGGCCGGCGCGGGGGACGGTACGGACGATCGCATGACGGGATTCCTCGAGGCAGGTACCGGAGACCGGCAGGTCGGCGCCCCGCAGCGGGGTGCCGGTCCGGTCACGCCCCGCTGCGGCCACCAAGGAGAAGGCCCCCCGCGGGGAGCGTCCACAGCTGCATGCCGGGTAGACTAACCACGACAGAAGTCCTCAGACAACCTGACAGGTGAATTCGATGGCCGCGCTCCGCCCCTCCCCCCTCGCCGAACAGGCCGCCGCGCGGCTGGAGGAGCAGATCCGGGCCGGCCAGTGGCCGGTGGGCGGGAAGCTGCCGGGCGAGGTGGCACTGGCGCAGGAGCTGGGCGTCGGCCGCTCGACCGTCCGGGAGGCGCTGCGCACCCTCGCGGCGGCCGGCATGGTGCAGAGCCGCCAGGGCTCCGGGGTGTTCGTCACCGCCGACCGGCCCGCCGGGGACTGGGCCGCCCGGCTGCGCCGCGCCGAGCTGGCGCACGTCTACGAGGTGCGGACGGTGGTCGAGGTGCAGGCGGCGCGGCTCGCGGCGGCCCGCCGCACCGAGGCGGACCTCGCCGCGCTCGACGCCGCGCTGACGGCCCGCCGGGCGGCGGGCGGGGCGGACGACGCCGCCTTCGTGGACGCCGACATCGCCCTGCACACCGCCGTGGTGGCGGCCGCGCACAACCCCGTCCTGGATGACCTCTTCGCCCAGTTCGCCCCGGTTCTCCGCGAGCAACTGGTGGCCCTGGTCGGCCTGTTCGGCCTGCGCGCGGAGGACCCGAACCACGGCTACGATGCCCACGCGGACCTCGTCCGGGCCCTGCGCGACGGCGATCCGGAGGCGGCCGGGCAGGTGCTGGCGGCGGAGCTGGAGGCCACCCGCGCCCGCCTGCTGGCACCCTGACACCGGCCCAGCGAGCCTCCGAGGAGGTCCCGAGAAGGGCCCGAGAAGGGCCCGAGAAGGGCCCCGAACGGGCTCCGGGAGGGCTCCGAGGGGGTCCCGGCGGGGCGTCACACAGTTTTCACACCCCGGCCATCCAGCGGCCTCGCGGCTCGTTGACACTGTGTCGGGCGAGTCCGGAACCGCCTGCTCCGCATACGTACGGCCAACGAGCGGGTGACATTGTGTCGACCGTGTGTGCAAGGACGGCTCAGGCGGCGAACGGGCTTTCACTCTAATCACACGGTATGACTAGTATCGATCCGTCAAAAATCCGCGCCCCGGACGGCCCGCCCCTCACCGGCCGGCCGCCAGCCCCAAGGAGTCAGCTCTGCGCGCGCGTGCGAATCGGCGGCCCCCGACGCCGAAGGGCCCCCGCAGGCGTCCACGCCTGTCCCTGCGGACGGCGCTGCTCGTCCTGGCCGTCGTCCCCAGCATCGCCCTCGCCGTCCTCTGGGCGGTCACCAGCGGCCAGACCGTCTTCGACTTCCAGCGGCAGGCCGCCCAGGGCCTGCTCGCCCAGAAGGCCGGACAGCCGTCCAACATCGTCTACTACAACCTCCAGGAGGAGCGCCGGCTCAGCGCCGAGGCGCTCGCCCGGCCCGGCTCCAACGCCGACCAGCTCCGCCGCCAGCGCCAGTCGACCGACGACGCGGTGCGCCAGTTCCAGACCCTGTCCGGCGAGACCGCGGACAGCGCGCCCGAGGAGGTGCGCACCGCCGTCGCCGAGGCCCGGCAGGCGATGGGCAAGCTGGCCGAGCAGCGGGCCAACGTGGACCGCGGCTCCGTGGACCAGCAGACGGTCTACGCCTACTACACCGACCTGATCGCGGTGGACCTGCGGCTGTTCACCGCGCTCAGCCACGTGGACACCGGCGAGGTGACCTGGATCTCCAAGACCCTGGTCAACGCCTTCTGGGCCAAGGAGATGCTGGCCCGGGAGGACGCCCTGCTCGCCCGTGGCTGGCCCGCCGGCCGGCTGAGCACCGCCGACCACCTGGCGGTCCAGCAGGCCATCGGCGCCCAGGACCACCTGCTCACCGTGCAGGTCCTCCCGTACATCCCGGAGGGCGAGGCCGCGGCCTGGCGCGACCTGATGAACAGCCCGGCCTGGCAGGCCAAGGCCGCCGTCGAGCAGCAGCTCACCAGGCCCACCGCCGCCGAGGCCAACGGCACCGTCCGGCTCCCGGCCGCCCAGGACCAGTGGCGCCAGGCCCTCGACCAGCTCAACCCCTCGCTGGTCAAGGCGATCGAGACCCGCACCAGCGGCATCGTCGAGGTCGGCAAGGGCACCATCCTGGACCTGCTGACCCGCGTGGTGCTGACCACCGTCATCGGCCTGATCACGGTCGTCGCGGTGGTCATCGCCTCCTGGCGCCTGAGCCGCTCGCTGCGCCGCCGCATCAAGGACCTGCACACCCAGGCCGAGGAGATGCGGCGCACCCTGCCCGAGGTGGTCGACCGCCTCGGCCGCGGCGAGCAGGTGGACGTCGAGGCCGAGAGCCGCGCCATCACGGCCGGCGCGCACGGCGACGGCACCGACGAGCTGGCCCGCCTCGGCCAGGCGCTGGACCTGGCCCGCTCCGCCGCCCTGGAGGCCGCCGTCGGCCAGGCCGAGCAGCACCGCGGCTTCGAGCGGCTGCTCCAGCGCATCGCCCGCCGCACCCAGCTGCTGATCGGCCGCCAGCTGCGCAAGCTGGACGAGCTGGAGCGCCGGCACGACGACCCGGAGGTCCTGGAGGGCCTCTTCGACCTCGACCACCTCACCGCCCGCCTGCGCCGCTACGAGGAGAACCTCGTCATCATGGCCGGCGGCCAGCCGCAGCGGCGCTGGCGCAAGCCCGTCCCGCTGCTGGACGTGCTGCGCGCCGCGCAGGGCGAGGTGCAGGACTACCGCCGGATCGCGATCGACATCGAGGGCCACCCGTGGCTCTCGGAGCGGGCCGTCGGCCCGGTGGCGCACGTGCTCGCCGAGCTGATGGAGAACGCCACCACCTTCTCCAAGCCGCCCACGCCGGTGGAGGTCCGGGCCGCCATGGTCGGCCGCGGGCTCGCGATCGAGATCGAGGACCGGGGCCTCGGCATGGACCCGGAGCAGTACGACGCCGCCAACGAGCTGATGAGCCGCCCGCCGCGCACCGACGTGCTCGCCCGGGCCGACGACATCCGCCTCGGCTTCCACGTGGTGTCCCGGCTGGCCTCCCTGCACGGGCTGCGGATCGAGTTCCGCCCGTCCGCCTTCGGCGGCACCCGGGTGGTCGTGCTCGTCCCGGACGAGCTGGTCATCGAGGGCGACACCGGGCTGCCGGACGGTGCCGGCGGCACGGCCACCGAGCCGATCCCGCTGGTGCGCCGCTCGCGCCGGGCCGTGCGCTCGGCCTCCGACGAGACGCCCGCGCCGGTGCCGGCCGGGCCGCCGGTCGCGCCGGTGGACTCCTTCGCGCAGGGCGACCTGGCCCCGCAGGCGGCACCGGTGCCGGTGCCGGTGCCGGTGCTCGCGGACGGCCAGGAGGCCTTCCCGGCCGCGCCGTTCCCGTCGGAGCTGTCGGAGCTGTCGGAGCTGTCGGAGCCGTCGTACCGGCCTGTGCAGGCGTACCCGCAGGAACAGCCGTACGAGCCGTACGGCGCCGAGCCGGCCCTCCCGCCGGCCCGGTCCGTCCAGCTGGAGCAGCCGATCGAGCACAGCTCCCCGGCCGACCCGGCCCCCGCCCAGGACGCCCCGGCCTACCCGGACATCGCCTACGCCCGGGTCACCGAGGCCGAGGCCCCGTACGCCGACGAGCAGTACCGCCCGGCCGACCACTACCGGCTGGCCGAGCGGCGGCAGCACCGCGAGTACCCGACGTCGGTGCCGTACAGCCCGGCCGAGGGCGGCCAGCCCCCGCTGCCGCAGCGCGTCCGGCAGGCCAGCCTGGCGGCCGAGCTGCGGGTGCCCCCGCCGGCCCCGCCGCAGTGGGTCGAGCGGCCCGCCGAGAACGCCGCGCCCGCGGGCCCGTTCCAGCGCACCGAGCGCCCGGTGCGGCGCTCGGGTGCGGCGATCGGCGCCTTCCAGCGCCAGTCCCGGGCCGCCCGGGCCCAGGACAGCGGCGAGCACCTGCTGCCCGTTACCCCGCCGGCCCCCTCCCCCTCCCCCGCCGGCCCGCCGGCTCCCGCGCCCGCCCCGACCCCCTGGGCCCTGCCGGCCGCGGACTCCCGAACCACACGAACGGATGACCAGTCATGAACCGCACGATCGCCACCCACCAGGACCTGGACTGGCTGCTGGACGGACTCGTCGACTCGGTGCCCGGGACCAGGAACGCCGTCCTGCTCTCCGACGACGGCCTCGTGGTCAGCCACTCCCGCACCATCGAGCGGGCCGACGCCGAGCGGCTGGCCGCCGTCGCCACCGGCCAGCAGAGCCTGGCCCGCGGGGTCGGCGCGCTGTTCGACGGCGGCCCGGTGCACCAGGTGATCGTCGAGCTCGCCGAGTGCTGGCTGTTCGTCATCGCCGCCGCCCAGGGCACCCACCTGGCCGTGGTCGCCTCCCAGGAGGTGGACGCCGAGGTGATGTCCGTCGCGATGCACACCCTGGTGCAGCAGGTCGGCCAGAAGCTCACCACCCCGGTCCGCGCCGACGGCGCCCCCGGTGCCCCCGCCGCCCCGGCGTCGTTCGACGCCTTCGCCGCCCGGAACCGGGGCTGACCCGGGTGGAACCGTACGGGAACGACGCCTGGGGGGACGGCCCCGGCGACGGCCGGCAGGCCGACCCCCGGCCCGTCGCGCACCCCGGCCCCGACGACGGCCGGGCCGACGGCCTGCGGCGCGGCGCGGTACCGCACTGGAGCGAGCTGGAGGAGGACGCGGAGGAGGGGACGGGCAGCATGGTGCGCCCGTACACGATCACCCGCGGCCGGACCGCGCCCGAGCGCGACGACCTCACCCTCATCACCGTGCTCACCACGGTCGAGGAGGAGGCCGACGCGGCCCTGGCGCGGGGCAGCCGCGCCGGTGCCCGCGGCCTCCAGCCCGAGCACCGGCTGATCCTCGAACGCTGCCGGTGCCCGATCGCCGTCGCCGAGGTGTCGGCGGGCCTGGACCTCCCGGTCTCGGTCACCAAGATCCTGCTGGGCGACCTGGTCGCCCAGGGCCTGCTGAAGGCCCGGGCACCGCTCTCGGTGGCCCGGGCCGCCGGGGGCGTGGACCTCGGCCTGCTCACGGCCGTACGCGAAGGACTCCGGAGACTCTGAACATGGCAACGCCCCACTCCGCCACCGGCGGCCCCGCCGCCCCCGCCTCCCCGGCAGCCGCCCCGGCCGCCGTCAAGATCCTGATCGCGGGCGGCTTCGGCGTCGGCAAGACCACCCTGGTCGGCTCGGTCAGCGAGGTCACCCCGCTGCGCACCGAGGAGTACCTGACCCGGGCCAGCGTCGGCGTCGACGACCTGTCCGGCGTCGACCAGAAGACCACCACCACCGTCGCGCTCGACTTCGGCCGGATCACCGTCAGCCCTGAGCTGGTCGTCTACCTGTTCGGCACGCCCGGCCAGGAACGCTTCTGGTTCATGTGGAACGACCTGGTCAACGGCGCCCTCGGCGGGATCGTCATCGCCGACACCCGCCGGCTGGAGACCAGCTTCGCCTCCATCGACTTCTTCGAGAGCCGGGGCATCCCGTTCGTGGTCGCGATCAACTGCTTCCACAACACCAACACCCGCACCCCCGAGGAGATCCGGGCCGCGCTCGACCTCGACGCGCAGGTGCCGATGCTGCTCGGCGACGTGCGCGAGCGCGCCTTCGGACGGGACCTGCTGCTCGCCCTGGTCGACCACCTGATGGACCTCGCCGCGGCCCCCGCCGGCTGATCCGCCGCCGGCCCATCCCCGTCCTCCCCCTGTGAACTTCCCTTCGGAGCACCCCTCATGACCAGAGCCCTGCGCGTCCTCGTCCACGGCGGCGGCATCGGCGGCCTCACCGTCGCCACCGCCCTCGCCCAGCGCGGCCACCGGGTCGACGTCGCCGAGCTGCGCGAGCGGCCGGAGGCCCTCGGCGTCGGCATCATCCAGCCCTCCAACGCCCTGCACGTGATGCGCGAGATCGGCGTCCTGGAGGACTGCCTGTCGGCCGGCTTCGCGTGGGAGGTGCTGACCATCTGCGACCCGGCCGGCGCCACCCTCGCGCGGATCCCGCAGCCCCGGATGGGCGACGCCCCCGCCAACAACGGCATCCCGCGCCCCGCGCTGGCCCGCGTCCTCGCCGACGCCGCCGCCCGGGCGGGCGCCGCGATCCGCTTCGGCACCACCGTCGACACCCTGGACGAGGACGCCGACGGCGTCGAGGTCGCCCTCACCGACGGGCACACCGGCCGCTACGACCTGGTCGTCGGCTTCGACGGCATCGGCTCGCCGCTGCGCCGCCGGCTGTACGGCGACCGGTACCTCCCGGAGTACACCGGCTTCGCCAACTGGCGTGTCACGCTGCCGCGTTCGCCCGAGGTGCAGGGCGTGGTGATGTCCTCCGGCAATCTCCGGGCCAAGGCGCTGCTCACCCCGATCAGCGCGGACCGGATGTACCTCGGCTCGGTCTTCGCCGAGGCCGAGGACTTCCGTCCGGACCCGGAGCGCGCCCACGAGCAGCTGCGCGAGCGGCTGGCCGGCTTCGGCGGCCCGATCGCCGAGGCACTGGCGCAGGTCACCGACCCGGCCGCGGTGGTCTACTCGCGGATCTCCCAGGTCACCGTCGAGGAGCCCTGGCACGTCGGCCGGATCGTCCTGGCCGGCGACGCCGCCCACGCCTCCACCCCGCACCTCGCCCAGGGCGCCGCGATGGCCGTCGAGGACGCCCTCGTGCTCGCCGAGAGCCTGGACGCGGCCGACGACGTCCCGGCCGCCCTCACTGCCTGGGAGGAGCGCCGCCGCCCGCGCGCGATGTGGGTGCAGGCGCTGTCCCGGGCGATCCTCAAGCAGGAGACGGGCACGCCGACCACGCCGGAGGAGGACGAGCTGCTGAAGGTCGGCGTCCCGGGCGCGGCGCACGTCCTCGTGCGGCCGTACTGACGGCTCCCGTTCGGACGGCGGCCGCGCTTCCGTCCGACGCGGGACGCGCTTGCGTCCGACGCCGGGCCGCACGTCGGCCCGGCTCCGGCCGGCGGCGGGCTCAGCGGGGCGCTTCGGTGCTCCGCTGGGTCTGCCAACCGCTGATCCGGTGGACGGCGTGGAGGATGATCGCACCGGCGACCACGGTCAGCGCCGCGCCGGTGGTCGAGAGGAGCACGAGCCGGCGCAGGTCGTCGACCGAGCGGATCTCGTCCTTGACCATGTTCACGTACCCGTTCTCCACGTAGCCCCCGACCAGCAGCGCTCCCCACCAGACGGCGAGCAGCCCCCGGGGAGCCGACCGCCGGGGCGAACTGGCCTTCCAGACGTCCGAGACCACCTGGTACGGGACCCACAGGTTCGCCACCGGGGTGATCCAGCCCCCGATCGCCCAGGCCCGCGCGCGACGCTGGCTGCCCGGGCCGCCCAGCCGCTCGGCGTTGACCCGTGCCCGCCACATCCACACCGCGAACACCCCGTAGACCGGGACGAGCAGCAGCAGCCACTGCGGCCCCCGGACGGAGTCCCAGAAGTCGGAGGCCGCCACCAGCTCCGCGTCCGTCGCCCGGCCGGCGACGTAGTCCTCGACGACCAGGTAGGCACGCCAGTCGGCCACCGTGACCAGCAGGTCGACCGCCACCATTCCGGCGATCAGGAGCGACGCGGCGACCCCCCACCCGGTCACCGGCCTGTGCTGCTGCTTACCGTCCATCTCTCCCCCGTTTCGGTCGTGTTCCCGCTTCACCAGAGACCGGCCCACTGCAGCACCCGGTAGCCGAGCCAGCCCGGCAGGACCAGCAGCAGGGCCAGCCAGACGCCCAGCAGGTCCGCCTTCTGGCTGGCCATCTGGGCCCGGTAGGCCATCGTCCGCCGGCGCCGCCCGGTGGCCGCCAGCGCGGTGCGGAGGGTGTGGGCCACGTGCACCGTGGGCGTCTCCACGGTCGAGATGCCGGTCCGCGCCAGCCAGGCCCACAGCCCCTTGCGCTGCTGCACCGGCAGGGCCCGGGGCGTCCAGTGCCCGTCGAAGACGACGACGGCGCCGATCCAGTACTCCCCCGTCGTCACCTCCCTCGGCAGCAGCGGCGTGGGCAGGCCCTCGTTCAGCCGGGCGGCCAGCTCGGACCGGCCCCCGGGGACCAGCAGGATCAGCTTGTCCGGCGGCTGGGTGGCCCGCGCCCGCTCGATCTCCCAGCGCAGCCCCTCCCCCTGCCCGAGCCGCAGGACGATGAGCTGGGACAGGTCCATCAGCCGGCCCACGGTGCCCTGCCAGTCGTCGAGCGGCAGGTAGAACCGGGCGGCGCCCAGCCGTGGCAGCGGCTCCCCCGGCCGGCCCACCGCGATCACGGGGCCGACCACGCCCAGGGCGGCGGCCAGCTGCTCCTCCCGGCTGTGGAGGTTGATGTCCGCCCCGTCGTCCACCCGGGCGGCGGTCTCGTCGTCGTCGAAGCTGCGCAGGTAGAGCACCGGGTCGCGGCCGTCCCGCAGCAGGGTCTGGGCCGCCCCGCGCGCCGCGTGCGGGCGGGTATGGCGCAGCACCAGGAGCCCGGCCCCCGCGGCCGCGGCGCCGCCGACCAGCACCGCGAACGAGGCCTCCAGGGTCATGGTCCCGCCCCGCTCCGAGGCCGCGACGGCCAGCGTCCCGACCCCGAACAGCAGGTAGCCGGCGGTGTTCGCCGCCCGGACGGCTCCGCGCCACCGCGGCTGCCGCGCCTCGTACCGGTTGACGAGCCCGACGAGTTCGCCGACCCCGGCCCGGCGGCGGCGCCGCAGCCACAGGGCGGGCCCGAGCAGCACCAGGGCGACCGCCCCGAACAGCAGGGCCCCCGCCCGGCTCGCGCCCACCCACCGGCCCGTGCCCACGTTGACCAGCAGGTGCAGCGCCACGTAGGCCGTGGTGACCTCGGTCACCGTGATCCACCGGGCGAACATCCGTAGACGGGACGACACGTCAGCCCACCCCCCGAGCCTTCCTCGGCCGTTTGAGCAGGACCTTTCACCTTCGATACCGCAGTTGACCGATCGTCATGCACATCCGGTCGGTCACGGTTTGGAGGCGAACACCCGAACGGGGCGGTCTTGTGCCGCACGGGATCGCGGTACAGGCTGGCGGCCGTCCCGATCAGCCGAGGCCCCGGGAGGTACGGTGCCGTCCCTGTTCCGCATGCTCGACCTGCACGAGGCCGTGGAGCGCGAACGGCGGCACCCGGGCGGCCGGCTGTTCGTCTCCGACTACAACGGCGGGCACCCGTACGTCGCCGACTACCTGGGCCCGCTCGCCGACACCCCGCCGTACCTGCTCGGCGACGTCACCCGGTACTCGGCGATCGACGAGGACCGTGCGCTGCGGGCCAGGATCGCCCGGCTGCACGGCGCGTACGACGGGGTGGAGTGCGGGCCCGACCGGGTGATCCCGGCGGGCGGCTCCAGCAGCCTGCTCGGCACCTTCTGCACCTGGCTGCACCTGAGCGGCGTGCGGCGCGTCCACTACCTGCCGCCCCTCTACTACAAGTTCGCCTACTTCTTCCGGCAGTTCGGCATCGAGCCGGTCCGGGTGAGTGAGCTGCACGCCCAGCAGCCCGGCTTCGCACCGGAGTTGCCCGACGAGCGGACGGTCCTACTGCTCACCGACCCGCTCTGGTACGCCGGGCAGCCCGTCCCCGCCGAGGTGGTCAAGCGGATCGGCGAGTGGCAACGGGCCACCGGCTCCCTGGTGTTCGTGGACGGCACCTTCCAGTACCTGCGCTGGGACGGCGGCCGGCGCGAGGAGAGCGCGTCACTGCCGGCCGACCTCACGGTGCGGCTGGTCTGCCCCACCAAGTACCTGTCCATCCACGGCTACCGCTGCGCCCACCTGCTGGTCCCCGAGCGGCTGCGCGAGCCGCTCGCCGACCTGCACATCAACCTGCACGGGGACGTCACGGTGGCCGACCGCCTGTTCGCCCACCGGGCCGCCGACCTGATGCTGGACGGGGAGGGCAACCGGCGGCTGGTCGAGCACGTCCGGGCCAACCACCGGCGACTCCTGAGCGGCGGCGCGCTGCTGGACTCCCTGCCGGTGGACACCGGCTACTTCCTGTTCGCCCGGGTCGCCGCCCCGGCCGACCGGCTGCTCGCGCTCGACCAGCGGTACTTCGAACTCACCGGGCACGAGGGGTTCGTACGGGTCAACCTGCTGAACGAGCCGGCGCTGGACGGGCTGACGGCGCTCGCGGGGTGATCTCGTCCCGCCGGTCCCACACCGCCCGGGAGATGCGGGC
>NZ_JBEXJK010000258.1:0-11735 GCF_040609095.1 Kitasatospora sp. NPDC004799 | reverse complement strand
CTTCCGATCGGGCCGCGAACCTCTACCCGCTGGAGCACGTCCGCGCGGTGGCCGACGGCCTGCGCGCGGCGGGCGAGGACCGGCCGCTGTCCCTGGTGCGGTCCGTCTGGGCGGGCAGCCAGAAGTACGGCGCCCTGCTGTGGTCCGGCGACATCCCCACGACCTTCGACTCCCTCGGGCGCCAGATCAGGGCCGGGCTGAACGTCGCGATGAGCGGCATCCCCTGGTGGAACACCGACATCGGCGGCTTCTTCGGCGGCGACCCGGACGACCCGGCGTACCGCGAGCTGCTGATCCGGTGGTTCCAGTACGGCACCTTCAGCCCGGTCATGCGGCTGCACGGGGACCGCGTGCCCCACCACCCCGCCTTCGCCACGGACATGACCGGCGGGCCGAACGAGGTCTGGTCGTACGGGGAGCAGGCGTACGGCATCCTCCGCGACCACCTGTCGCTGCGCGAGCGCCTGCGCCCGTACCTGCACCGCCTGTCCGAGGACGCCCACCGAACCGGCGCCCCGCCGATGCGCCCGCTGTTCTTTGACTTCCCCGAGGACGAGCGCGCCTGGGAGGTGGACGACCAGTTCCTGCTCGGCCCCGACCTGCTGGTGGCGCCCGTGTACGAGGCGGGTGTCCGGGCCCGTCGGGTGTACCTGCCGTCCGGCACCCGCTGGCGCGACCCGGCCACCGGCCGCGTGCTGGACGGCGGAACGACGCTCGACGCCGAGGCCCCGCTGGAGCGCATCCCGGTCCTCGTCCGGGAGGGCGCCGACGTCGCGGCCCGGCTGACATCCTCGGCGGCCTGAGGAAGGGAGCCGGGCGAGCGCGGCGCTCGCCCGGCTCCCGGCCCGAGCTCTAGTCCAGTCCGCCGCGGCGGATGGTCTCGGCGTACCAGTGGGCGCTGGACTTCGGGGTGCGCTGCTGGGTGGCGTAGTCGATGTGGACGATGCCGAAGCGCTTGCTGTAGCCGTACCCCCACTCGAAGTTGTCCATCAGCGACCACAGGTAGTAGCCCCGGACGTCCGCGCCGGCGTCGACGGCGTCGGCGACGGCTTCGAGATGGCCGCGGAGGTAGGCGGTCCGCTCGGGGTCGTGGACGGTGCCGTCGGGCGAGACGGTGTCGTCGAAGGCGGCGCCGTTCTCGGTGACGAGCAGGGGCAGGCCGAACTCGCGGTGCAGGGCGGTCAAGGTGTCGGAGAGGCCGGTCGGGTCGATCGGCCAGCCCATCGCGGTCACGTTCTCGTTGGCCCGGTGGAAGACGACGTCCTCGGCACCCGGCCACACCGAGTGCGAGCCGGCGCCCTGCCCGTCCTCGCGCGGGAGGCGCCGGCCCCCGGCGGGGGCGGAGACGACGGTCGGGGCGTAGTAGTTGAGGCCGAGCAGGTCGATGGGGCGGGAGGTCTCGGCGAGGTCGCCGTCGTGGACCAGGGCGTCCCAGTCGACCAGGTGGGCGGTGTCCTCGAGGAGGTCGTCGTCGTAGCGGCCCTTGAGCATCGGGCCGGTGAAGATCCGGTTGCCGACGGCGTCGATCCGGCGGGCCGCCTCCTCGTCCTCCGGACTCTCGCCGAGCGGCCGCACCGCGTGCAGGTTCAGCGAGACGGAGATCCGGGCGGAGGCGGGCAGCGCGGCGCGCAGGGCGCCGACGGCGAGCCCGTGGCCGAGGTTGAGGTGGTGGGCGGCGCGCAGGGCGTCGGCGGGGTCGGTGCGGCCGGGGGCGTGGGCGCCGGCGGCGTACCCCATGAAGGCGCTGCACCAGGGCTCGTTGAGGGTGATCCAGGTGGGCACCCGGTCGCCGAGGGCCTCGGCGGTCAGGGCGGCGTACTCGGCGAAGCGGTGGGCGGTGTCGCGGGCGGGCCAGCCGCCGCCCACGGCGGAGCCGCCGACCGGCGGGGTCTCGAGTTCCTGGGGGAGGTCCCAGTGGTAGAGGGTGGCGACGGGGGTGATGCCGTGCTCCAGCAGTTCGTCGGTGAGGGCGCGGTAGAAGTCGAGGCCGTGCTGGGAGAGGGGGCCGTGTCCGGTGGGCTGGACGCGGGGCCAGGCGATGGAGAAGCGGTAGCTGGTGAGGCCGAGGCCGGCCATGAGCCGGACGTCTTCGCGGAAGCGGTGGTAGTGGTCGACGGCGGTGTCACCGGTGTCGCCGTTCTCGGTCCTGCCGGGGGTGTGGCTGAAGGTGTCCCAGATCGAGGGGGTGCGGCCGCCCTCGGCGGCGGCGCCCTCGATCTGGTAGGCGGCGGTGGCCGCGCCCCAGGCGAAGCCCGTCGGGAACGGGCGTCGGGCGGGGCGGTGGTCGGACGGGACTGCGGTCATGAGGGGTGTGCTCCCGAGAGATGCGGTGGACAGGGGGCCGACCGGCCGCGCGACGCCGGCCGGGGCCGGCCGGCGGCGACCCGTCGGGATGCGGCCGGTGCCCCGGAGCCCCGACCGCAGGGTCCTGCTCCTGCGGTCGGGGGCGGAGAGCTCGGCGGTGGGCGGGAGGACTACTCCGGCGAGCCCGGCGGCTGAGCCTGCGCCTCGACCACCAAGGCCTGGCCAGGGCGGCTGGCCAGGTCAGGGGCTGCGAGGCCGACGCGGGCGAGGTACCGGCCGGTGAGGGTGGGTGCGCTCGCCCGTCGTGCCCAGGCGGGCCAGGTGTGCTCGGGGGCGGAGAGTTCGGGGCGCACCCGCAGGACGTAGCGGGTCTCGGGCTCCAGCCCCGGGAGGCGTACCGGCGCGCCGTTCCCGGCCACGGAGGTGTCCAGTTGGACGTAGGCGAAGAGGGCGTGGGTCCGGTCCCGCGCGACGACGCCGTGGACCCAGGCGGCCGGGTCGGGGTGGTCGGTGCGGACGACGTCGCCGCCGTGGAGCAGCGGGCGCAGCTGCTTGTAGGCGCCGACCCACGCGGTCAGCGCGGTCAGGTCGTCCTGCGACCAGGTCGAGATGTCGGACTCGATGCCGGCGTGTCCGAACAGGGCGGTGGCGCAGCGGAAGGCGAGCGTGGTGTCGCGCCGGCTGATGTGGGCGGGGGAGGAGCCGACGTGGGAGCCGATCAGCTCGGGCGGCAGCAGCAGGCCGGTCCAGCGCTGGATGGCCTGGCGTTCGATCGGGTCGATGTTGTCCGATCCCCAGATCCGGTCGGTGCGCTCCAGGATGCCGAGGTCGGTGCGGGCGCCGCCGGAGGAGCAGGACTCGATCTCCAACCCGGGGTGGCGGCCGCGCAGTTCGTCCAGGAGCCGGTAGGCCGCGGTGGTCTGCGCGTGCACGCCCGGTCGGCCGTCGTGGACGGCGTCGGCGAGGTCGCGGTTGTGGTCCCACTTGATGTAGTCGATTCCCGCGTTCCCGACGAGGGTGCTGATCCGCTCCAGCAGGTAGGCGTACGCGTCGGGGTGCGCGACGTCCAGGACGTGCTGGCTGCGCTGCTCGAACGGCAGGCGTTCGGGGTCGGCGAGGAACCAGTCGGGGTGGGCGCGGGCCAGGTCGGAGTCGGGGTTGACCATCTCGGGCTCGAACCAGACGCCGAACTGCATGCCGAGCCCGTGGACGTGGTCGGCGAGCGGGCGCAGCCCGTCGGGCCACACCTTCTCGTCGACGTACCAGTCGCCGAGGCCGGCCCGGTCGTGGCGGCGGTGCCGGAACCAGCCGTCGTCCACGACGAACCGCTCCACGCCGACCGACGCCGCGGTGTGCGCGAGGGCGCGTACCCGCTCGGGGTCGTGGTCGTAGTAGACCGCTTCCCAGATGTTCATGGTGACCGGCCGGGCGGAGTTCGGGTGCCGGGGCCGGGCCCGGAGCATGTCGTGGAAGCCTCGGCTGATTCCGTCCAGCCCCGTGCCGGAGGTCGCGAAGTACACCCACGGGGTTCGGTAGGACTCGCCCTCCGCCAGCCGGATCTCACCCGCGTCCAGCAGTTCGCCGCCGCCGAGGACGGTCGTCCCGTCGGCCAGCCGCTCCACGTACTGGACGTGGTTGCCGCTCCAGGCGGGGTGCACGCCCCAGACCTCGCCGTGCCGGAAGCCGAAGCCTTCGGTGCCGGCGAGCAGCAGCCCGGCGTCGAAGCCGGTGCGGCCGCGCCGGCTCTCCCTCGACCAGGCGCCCTGCCGCAGCGGGGAGCGCTGGGGGGAGCGTTCACGGGCCCAGCGGCCGGCGAAGTCCAGCAGTTCCGCGGCGTGGGCGGGGACCGGCAGCACGCACGCCAGCACCTCCAGGGTGTAGGTGTCCGGCGCCGTGTTGGTCAGGGTGTGGCGCAGCCGCACCACGCCCTGCTCCGTCATCCGCAGCTCGGTGTCCAGCGCGAGCCCGGCCCCGGGGTCCAGGGCCCGCACGCGGACGGTGCCGCCCCGGCCGTCGTGGGCGCGTACGGCGACCGGTTCGGCGAGCTCGAAGCGCTGGGGGCGGACCCGGCCGTCGCGGTGCCCGGCGAGGGTCGGACGTCCGAACCAGCCCCAGCCCTGTCCCTGGGAGGGCATCAGGCTCCCGGCCTGGTGGCGCGAGGTTCGGCCCATGGCGTCGAGCACCTGCGCGGCGTCGTCGGCGCGGAGGCCGGGATCGGCGCCCCAGTGCAGCACCTGGGGTACTTCGGGTCCGGTGGCGTCGAGCACGAGGGCCGTGTCACCGGCCGACAGCACGACGAGGTTCGCCTCAGTCATATCGTCCTCGTTCAGGGGATGGTCCTGGTCCCGTGCCCGGCGGGCGCCACGCCGCACCCTCGGCAGCACGGCGGCCGTGGCACGTAGGGGCGGTGCGGCCACCGCAGCGGCCGACGAGCCGTGCCCGGTGCGGAAGCGTCCTCGTCCGCCTGGAGCACGGCCGGAGGCGTCCGGCCACGGGCAGGTTCGGTTCTCGGAAGTTGCTGGTTAACGTTCACAAAGCGCCCTGGCCCGACGCGTTCGCCGGTTCGGGCTTCCGGCGTCGGCGGGTTGGTCGGTTCCGCGCCCCGCCGACGGCGTGCACTTCTAGAGATAACACGTTCGCCCTCGCGCTGAACATCCCATGGCCGGGAATGGACGCAGGAGTCGCGATGACGGGCCGGGATCCGCAGATCTGCTCAATACGGCTTCCGTGCACAGGATTTGAGGAGTTTCCGCCTTTCCGTGGCGGCCTGCAGGCATCCCATGTCCGGATCCGGTGCGCGGTCGCGAGGGTGCTCCCGCGATCGATCGGGGAGCTTGGAGCGAGCGTGACGTGGGAGTGCGCCGCCTCCGTCAGGAAAGTCGTTGCAGCCATCTTGACGTGCCCAGGTGGGCGGGTATTGACTCCGCTCATCTTCAAGATCTCCGCTGCCTCCCCCTGGGAGAGCTCACTTCGACCCTGAATTGTTAGCGCTAACATTCTTGTGGAGCTGTACGTCGCACTTCCTCGCCGGGCGCCCCCACCCCCTGGCGCGCCGTCAGGTGGCACACGTGTCAACGGCAACCCGACCGTGTGGCAGCTCCAGCCCTACAGATAGGACATCTCGATGCGTGGACAAAGTCGCGGGCCTCTGTCCCTCGTGCTCACCGCCGTGGTCACGGCCGCGGTGGCGTTGGCGTCGATGCTCGTCGCGGTCCCGGCTCAGGCGGCCACCAGCGGCGCCTTGCGCGGTGCGGGTTCCGGCCGGTGCCTCGACGTGCCGAACGCCGGTCGGAACGACGGAACGCTCCTGCAGATCTGGGACTGCTCGGGCGGGACCAACCAGCAGTGGACGTTGACGTCCGACAACCAGCTGACGGTGTACGGCGACAAGTGCCTGGACGTTCCGGGCCACGCCACCACGGCCGGCACCCGGGTGGAGATCTGGTCCTGCAGCGGCGGGGCGAACCAGCGGTGGCGGGTGAACGCCGACGGCTCGGTCGTCGGGGTGGAGTCCGGGCTGTGCCTGGACGTCAGCGGCGGCGGTACGGCCAACGGCACGGCGGTGCAGCTCTGGAACTGCAGTGGCGCCGGCAACCAGAAGTGGACCGGCCTGTCCGGCACGGGCACCACCTGCGCCCTTCCGTCGACGTACCGGTGGACCTCGACCGGTCCGCTGGCGGAGCCGGCGAACGGTTGGGCGTCGCTGAAGGACTTCACCGACGTGGTCTACAACGGCAAGCACCTGGTCTACGCGACCTACTCCGACGGAACGTCGTGGAAGTCGATGGGATTCGCTCCCTTCGCGAACTGGTCGGACATGGCCTCGGCTACCCAGACCGCCATGCCCTCGTCCGCGGTGGCGCCCCAGCTGTTCTACTTCGCGCCCAAGAACATCTGGGTGCTGGCCTCACTGGGCTGGGGCACCGCCTGGCCCTTCACCTACCGCACGTCCAGCGACCCCACCGACCCCGCCGGCTGGTCCGCGCCGCAGCCGATGTTCACCGGCAGCCTCCCCACCGGCGGCCCGATCGACCCGACCCTGATCGCCGACGACCAGAACATGTACCTGTTCTTCGCCGGTGACAACGGCAGCGTCTACCGGGCGAGCATGCCGATCGGGAACTTCCCCGGCAGCTTCGGCTCCTCGTACACCACGGTCATGAGCGACACGGTGCAGAACCTGTTCGAGGCGCCCCAGGTCTACAAGGTCCAGGGCCAGAACCAGTACCTGATGATCGTCGAGGCCCGGGACGCGAACGAGCACCGGTACTTCCGCTCGTTCACCGCCACCAGCCTGAACGGCTCCTGGACCCCGCAGGCCGCCACCGCGGGCAACTCCTTCGCGAGCCAGGCCAACAGCGGCGCCACCTGGACCAACGACATCAGCCACGGCGACCTGGTCCGCAACAACCCCGACCAGACCATGACCGTCGACCCCTGCAACCTCCAGCTCCTCTACCAGGGCAGGTCTCCCTCCTCGGACGGCACCTCCTACCTGAAGCTGCCGTACCGGCCGGGCGTGCTCACCCTCCAGCGCTGACCCGCTCAGGTCCACCCGGGAGCCGATGCCCAACGCCTCGAGGGCCCCGGCCGTACGGCGGCCGGGGCCCTCGTCCGTGACGCACGGCCGCGCGGTGCCGGAACAGCGCCGCGCGGCCGTGCGCACACCGGTTCGGCGGGGTCGGGGAGCAGGGGTCAGGGGGCAGGGAGTGGGGTCAGGGAGTCGGGGTCAGCAGCTGGGTGGCCGCCAGCTCGGCGTAGAGGCCGTCCCGCTCGACCAGCTCCGCGTGGGTGCCGACGGCCCGGACGCGGCCTGCGTCCATCACCACGATCCGGTCGGCGCCGGTCACCGTGGACAGGCGGTGGGCCACCACCAGGACGGTGGTCTCCCGGGCCGCCTGCGCCACGATGTCCCGCACCGCCAGTTCGTTGACCGCGTCGAGTTGCGAGGTCGCCTCGTCGAGGAGCAACAGCCGGGGCCGCCGCAGCAGCGCGCGGGCGATGGCGACGCGCTGCCGCTCGCCGCCCGAGAGCTTGGAGCCGCGGTGGCCGACCAGGGTGTCCAGACCGTCGGGCAGGCGGGCGACGAGGGTGTCGAGCCTGGTGCGGACCAGGATGTCGTGCAGGTCCTGCTCCGAGGCGTCGGGTGCGGCGAAGAGCAGGTTCTCGCGGAGCGTGCCGGCCAGGACGGGGGCGTCCTGTTCGACGTACCCGACGGAGGACCGCAGTCGGGGCAGCGACCAGTCCCGGACGTCCCGGCCGTCCATCAGCACCCGGCCGCCGGTCACCTCGTGGAAGCGCTCGACCAGGGCGAAGACCGTGGACTTGCCCGCGCCCGACGGGCCGACGAGGGCGGTCATGCCACCGGCCGGCACCTCGAAGCTCACCTCGCGGTGGATGTCGGGCAGCTCCGGGCGGTAGCGGAAGGACACCTGCTCGAAGCGGACCGAGGCCGGGCCCGTGTCCGGGCCCGCGGGGGCGGGCAGGGTGAGCCGGCGCAGATCCCGGTGTTCGGTGGAGAGCTGCTGCGCCCGGGTGATCCGGGAGATCGCGGCCGCGCCCTCCTGGTACTGGGAGGCGGCCTCGACCAGCCGGGACACCGGCTCGATCAGGTAGAAGACGTACAGCAGGAAGGCGATCAGCGTGGACACCGGGATCGCTCCGGAGGCCACCCGCGCCCCGCCGATCGCGAGCACCGCCAGGAACGCCAGCTCGATGGCGAAGACGTCCGCCGACCTGGCGAGTGCCTGCCACTTGGCGCCGCGCACGCCGTGCTGCCACGCCCGCTGGGCGGCGGCCATCACCCGGGCGGTCTCCCGCTCCTCGGCACCGGACGCCTTCACGGTGCGGTAGGCGCCGAAGGCGCGTTCCAGTTCGGTGGAGATCGCTCCCACCGCCTCCTGCGATCGCTCGGTGGCCTCGGAGATCTTCGGCATCACCAGGGCGACGGCCCCGCCGGCCAGCGCCAGCACGCCGAGTGTCACCCCCAGCAGGACCGGGTCCAGGACGGCCATCAGCACGACGGCCCCGACCAGGGTGACCAGGCCGGTGGCGCCGGAGACCAGCTCCCGGGTGGTGACGGCGCGCAGCAGCGTGGTGTCCGAGGTGACCCGGGACATCAGGTCGCCCGGCGGGATCCGATCGACCTCTGCGATCCGCAGCCGCAGCAGCCGACCGATCAGGCTCCGTCGTGCGGCCAGCACGACGGACTCGGCGGTCCGTTCCAGCACGTACCCGCTGAGCGCCTCGAACACCGTGCCGAGCAGCACGAGTGCGGTGAGCGACAGCACGATCGCCGTGATGGTCTGACCGGAGGAGAGCCGGTCCACCAGTGCCTTGGTGGCCAGCGGCTGCAGCATTCCGCCGGCCGCTCCGACCAGGGCGCACAGCAGGCCGAGCACGACCGTCCGCCGGTGCGGCCGGACGTACCCGTACAGTGCCCTGAAGGTCGCCCGCGCGGACAGCGGCGTGGTGTCCGCGCCGGACGGGTCGGATGCGGTGTTCACAGGATTCCTCTCAACCGGTGGTGTACCGGTCCAGCCTGGAGGCCCGCGGTGTCCTGCCCCATCCGGTGACCGACCGGACCGCCCCCGTCTGTCGGCTGCCGCTTCCCCCGCCGTGCGGCGGAGCGGCTGTCCACCCCGTGCGGGCCGGTGCGGGCGGGCACGGGATCATGGGGCGGTACGGCAGGGGTCCGGTACGGGGCGGAGGACGCATGATCCGGGTAGTGGTGGTGGACGACGAGGCGCTGATCAGGTCGGGTTTCGGCATGATCCTCAGCGCGGCGGGCGACATCGAGGTGGTGGCGACCTCCGCCGGAGGGCAGGCTGTCGCCACCGTCCGGGAGTACCGGCCGGACGTCGTCCTGCTCGACATCCGGATGCCGGACGTGGACGGGCTCAGCGTGCTGCGCGAGCTGGTCGTGCTGCCGTCGCCGCCGGTGGTGGCGATGCTGACCACCTTCGACACGGACGAGTACATCCTGACCGCACTGAACTCGGGGGCGTCCGGCTTCCTGCTCAAGGACACCGAGCCCGAGCAACTCGCCCCGCTGGTGCGCACCCTGGCGGCGGGCGGGGTCGTCCTGTCTCCGAAGGCCTCACGGAGCCTGCTGCGCGGCCACCCCGGCAGCGGGCCGGCCGTGGTCGACGAGGAGGCCGCGCGGGTCGACCGGCTCACCGAGCGGGAACGCGAGGTGCTGGTGCTGCTGGCCGAGGGCCTGTCCAACGCCGACATCGGCGTACGCCTCCACCTGGGGACCGGCACGGTGAAGGACCACGTCAGCGCGATCCTCACCAAGCTGCGCGTCGGTGGGCGGGTCCAGGCCGCGCTGCTCGCCCAGCGGGCGGGCCTGCTGGCCGACGGTCCGCGGCGGCCGACCCGACCGTAGTCCCCACCGTCCCGTCCCGTGCTCCGCGGCCGATCACCGCGCCGAGCGCCGGGAACACCCCGACGACCGGATGACGACCCCTGCCGGGCGGCTGGAGCTGCCGCCCAGTCGCCCAGCCGTCCGGCGGGACGGCCCCGAAGCGTCAGGGCCGAAGCGTTAGGGCCGAAGCGTTAGGGTCGCCACCGACGGTTCGTGTCGGCGAACAGCGCGGACCGTCGCCGGCCCGGTCGGCGCTCTGCGCCGCCCGCTCTCGCACCGTCGAACACGATCCGGGGCCGAGGCGGCGGGCACGGAACGGAGCGAAGACGAGGGGCACGGATGAGCAGGGAGCCGGTGACGGACCGGGGGCCGGTGGCGAGCGGCGGGACGCCGGAGGGGAACCGGCCGCAGCCGGCAGCGACGAGCCCTGCCCGCACACTGTGGGCGCGGGTGCCCGCCCCCGTCGTGGACGGCGCCCTGGTGGCAGCCGCGGGCATCGACACCTGGCTGAACCTCGCGGAGGACCCGGCGCCGCTCGACCTGGCGCTGGCCGCGCTCGCCTGTGCCGCGCTGGCGCTGCGGCGCAGGTTCCCCCTCGCCGTCCTGCTGCTCACCCTGCCGATCGCCTTCACCCAGGACGGCGTCGCGCTCGCGCCCGTCGTGGCGCTGTTCACCCTGGCCGAGCGGTCCCGCAACCGCCGGCTGCTCGCCGGCTGCGCCGTCGGCACCGCGCTCGCCACCAGCATCCCCTGGTCCCTCGGCGGCCCGTTCGAGGTCAGCCGGACCCTCACCCTGGTCATGTTCGTGTACAGCCTGGGCACCGCGGCCGCCGCCGTGCTGTTCGGGCAACTCGTCCAGACCCGCCGGGACCTGGAGCGGCAGATGATCGAGACCGAGGAGGCCAGGGAGCACGAGCGGGCCCTGCACGCCCAAGCCGTGCTCGCCCGCGAACGCGCCCAACTCGCCCGGGAGATGCACGACGTGGTCTCCCACCAGGTCAGTCTGATCGCCGTACGGGCCGGGGCGCTCCAGGTCTCCACCGAAGACGCCGACGCCAAGGACGCCGCCCGCACCATCCGTTCCCTGAGCGTCACGACGCTCGACGAACTGCGCAGCATGGTCGGACTGCTGCGCGCATCCGGCGGTCGCGACACCGAACTGACCCCCCAACCCACCCTGGCCGACCTGCACCGGCTCGTGGACTCCAGCGGCATCGCCACCCGGCTGACCGGCGAACTGCCACCCGCCCTCAGTGCCCCGGCCCAGCGGGCCGTCTACCGGACCGTCCAGGAAGCGCTGACCAACGCCCGCAAGCACGCCCCCGGCGCCTCCGCCGAGGTCGAACTCTGGCGGGACGGCACCGATGTCGGCGTGACCGTCACCAACAGCGCGCCCACCCGCCCCTCCCTGCCCCTGCCCGGCTCCCAGCAGGGCCTGATCGGCCTGCGGGAACGCGCCGAGATCCTGCACGGCACCCTTGAGTCCGGCCCGACCACCGAAGGCGGCTACCGGGTCGGCCTGCGCATCCCCCTCACCACCGACGGCGGCTGACCCCAGGACGCACCCCTTCCCGCTGCCGAAGGGGCTGAGGGCGGAGCGACCGCCTGCCAGGGTCGCGCCTCGACCCGGACGACACGGCGGAGCGGGCGGCGACGGGCTCGACGGCGGACGCCGAGGCGCTCAGGCACCTGCACGACGGCGCGGACTACCGGCGGCTGGCCGAACGGACGTCGGACCCCGAGGTCCTGAGCCAACTCGCAAGGTGCGAGTACCCGTTCGTCTGGCACGCGATCGCCTCCAACGCCGCCGCGCCCACCGACCTGCCGGCCGCGCTGTCCGTCCGGCGCCACAGCCCCTGGAACGACAACAGCCTCCTTCTCCTGCTCGCGGCCCACCCCGCCCTCACGGGCGAGGCCCTGGAGGGCCTGGCCGATCTCCCGGGTGACCGCCGCTGCGAGGGCGACCGCCCGTACGCGGCGGTGATGGGACCGGCCCGCCGCCGACCGGAGCTGTCGGCCGAACGGCTGCGTCGACTCGGCCGACAGCCCGGAGGCCCGATCGG
>NZ_JBEXJK010000257.1:0-11739 GCF_040609095.1 Kitasatospora sp. NPDC004799 | reverse complement strand
GGCACCTCCGCCGCCACCGGTGGGGCCGGGGCAGCCACCGCCGCCACGGCCGCCACGGCCGGGGCCGGCGCGGCGAGTTCGGCCGTCCTGGCGAAGGTCGTGCTCCTGGTGGTCGTCCTGGTCGGCGGGTACGCCGGGCGGGAGAGCATCGTCGCGTTCATCGAGAAGTGGTCGACGTCGACCACCGACAGCCCCGCCCGTGCGTCGAGCCCCGACAGCCTCGCCGGGGTATGGTCGACGCCGGCCGGCGCGATCCAGATCCGTTCGTCCGGCTCGGGGTTCACCATGCAGGACTGCACCGCGACGACGACGCCCAACTCGATCAGCATCACCGGGAGCGGGCACAGCTACCGGGCGAACGTTCCCGTCCACGACCTCTCGTACGGCTCCTGCGGTCCGGTGACCGGCCATTCCGCGCTCAACCTCCAGCTCTCCCAGGACTTCAAGACGGTGCAGGCGACGCCCCCGGGCACGTCCACCGAGCGCCTCCAGTGCTCCGTCTGCGGCACCTGGACCCGCGTTTCCTGACCACCCCCTCCAGCACAAGGAGTTCCCCATGCCCGCCGAGTCCGGCGACCGGTACACCGTCCGCATCGGCGGCGACGCCACCGCCCCGATCGTGGTCGGCCACGACAACCACGTGGAGGTCACCTCCCCGCAGCCCGCTGCGCCCGGCCCCGAGGCCGGCTCCGGGGCCGGCTCCGGGGCCGGGGACTCCACCATGAACAACACCGCGAGCGGCCACAGCACCGTCTACACCGCGATGCACGGCGACATCCACGTCCACCACGAGGCGGGCGGGGAGCGGCCCGACAGCTGAGCGAGCCCGCGGCGGGCCTACGCCCGCCGCAGCGCCCCCACCACCGCCGACAGGTCCTGCTCGGCGATCCCCGGGTGGGCCAGCAGGACCTCGCGGGCGGCGGTCAGCACCGGGCCGCCGTCCGCCAGGGCGAGGTCCTTGGCGGCCAGGCGGACCGGGAAGTCCGCGTCCGTGCCGTACGCCCGGGCCACCACCCCCGCGAGCGGCCCGACCGACAGCACCTCCCGCACCTGCTCCTGCGGAACGCCCAACTCCCCGGCCACCGCGACGGCTTCGCCGAAGGCGGTGACGCAGGCGACGATCGCGCCGATCACCACCACCTTCAGCGCCGCGCCCGAGCCCGGGCCGCCGCAGCGCCGCACCCGGCCCAGGTGCTCCAGGACGGGCTGGGCGCGGTCCAGGTCGGCGTCCTCGCCGCCCGCGAAGACCCCCAGTGCGCCGGTGGCCGCCGGGCCCACGCTGCCGACCACCGGGGCGTCCACCAGGGCGACGCCGTCGGGCAGCCGGGCACGCAGCTCGGCGGTGGCGCGCGGGCCGATCGAGGACATGTCGATCCACAGCGTGCCCGGCGCGAGCCCGGCCGTGAACCGTCCGGCCACCTCGGCGACGGCCGCCGGGTCGGACAGCATGGTGACGACGACGTCCGCGCCGCGCACGGCCTCGGCCGGGGTGGCGGCCTCGGTGAGGTCCCCGGCGCGGCCGGGGGAACGGTTCCAGACGGTCAACGGGTAGCCGGCGGCGGCGAGCCGACGGGCCATCGGCAGGCCCATCCGGCCCAGCCCCAGAAATGCGATCTTCTCCATGGCCACCACGCTAGGCAGCCGCCAGACACGCGACAAGCGAATGTCCCGCATGGTAGTCATGCGCAATGGACATGGCTTGGCTGGACGTCTTCCGCACCGTCGCACACCTGGGGTCCTTCACCGCCGCCGGCGAGCGGCTGGGCTTCACCCAGTCCGCGGTCTCCCGCCAGATCGCCACGCTGGAAGGCGAGTTGGGCACCCAGCTGTTCGACCGGCTGGCGCGCGGGGTGCGGCTGACCGAGCACGGCCGGGCCCTGCTGCCGCACGCCGAGGCGATGCTGGAACGGCTCGACACCACCCGGCGCGACCTGGTCGCCCTCACCGAACTCACCGCCGGGCGGCTGCGGGTGGGCGCCTTCGACAGCGCCAACGCCGCCCTCGTCCCCGGCGCCCTCGCCGCCTTCCGCGCCGCGCACCCGGGCGTGGCGATCAGCCTCACCGAGGGGCTGACGGCCCACCTGCTGGACCTGCTGGCCGAGGGGGCGATCGACCTCGCCCTGGTCGCCTCGTACACCGAACCCGACGACCACGGCGACCAGTTCGACGTCCGCCCGCTGATGGCGGACCCGGTGCTGGTCGCCCTCCCGCGCGGCCACCGGCTGGCCCGGCGCCGCCGCCTGCGCCTGGCCGAACTCGCCGACGAACCGTGGATCGCCGCCCGCCGCCACGCCGAGTCCACCCTGCTCGCCGCCTGCGTGCGCAGCGGCTTCCAGCCCCGCATCGAGTACGCGGTGGCCGCCTGGACGGCCAAACTCGGCCTGGTCGCCGCGGGGTTGGGCATCACCCTCATCCCCTCCCTCGCCGCCCGGGTCAGCCGCCCCGGCACCGCCCTCATCCCCCTGCACCCGGAGGACACCCCGGTCCGGCAGGTGTGCACCGTCACCCTGCGCGGGCGGCGGGTGCCGCCGGCGGTCGAGGCCTTCGAGGCGTACCTGCGGGAGGAGGCGGGGGAGTAGGGGCGGACGCGTCCCCGGTGACGGATGCGTCCCCGGCGGCGGCCGGCGGCCGGCGTCCGTCAGGCCGGGGACGGGTGCCCGGGGGCCGGGCCGGCGAGGGACCGCGCCACCGTCGCGCAGGCCAGCCGGGTCACCGACCGCAGCTCGGTGTCCGAGGCGCCGGCCCGGCTCAGGACGGCCAGCGACTGGTTGACGGCGACGACGAACGTGGCGAGCTCGTCGAGCGTCCCGGGGCCGGCCGAGGAGGAGTCCGCCAGTGCGGCGCGCACCCGCCGGTGCTGCCGGTCGAGCAGGCCGCGCACCCGCTCGCCGCTCTCCCGCGTCAGCGTCGGCGACTGCGCGGCGGACTGGGCGATGAGGCACCCGGCGGGCAGCGACGGGTCGGCGATGCGCTCCAGGACGACCTCGAAGAACGCCTCGACGCCGCGCACCGGATCACCGGGGTGCGCGGCGAACGCGTCCTCGTACCGGGCGCCGTAGAGCGCGGCGTAGCGCTCGAGGCACCGGTGGAACAGGGCGTCCTTGCTGCCGAAGGTGCCGTAGAGGGAGCCGCGGCCGAGGCCGGTGGCGGAGCCGAGGGCGTCCAGCGAGGCGTCCGCGTACCCGCGCTGCCAGAACACCCGCATGGCCTGGTCCAGGGCCGCGTCGACGTCGAACTGCTTCCGGCCGGACACCGCGTGCACCTCCTGCTTCCCGTCTGCGGGACGAGCCTACCCGCATCTTTGACCGATCGGTCACACATCTTTGACCGATCGGTCCAAGATGGCTAGCGTAGACGACCCGCACACCCGAAAGGAACGGTCATGAGCCCCTCGTCAGCCCCCCTGCCCGCACCCCGGGGCCCCGGTTCCGCCACCGGGGCGCCGAGCCTGCCGGCCGGCTTCGCGCGGACCTTCACCAGCCGGTACGTCGACACCGGCCGGCTGCGCCTGCACGCCGTCACCGGCGGCGAGGGCCCGCCGCTGCTGCTGCTGGCCGGCTGGCCGCAGACCTGGTACGCCTGGCGCCTGCTGATGCCCGCCCTGGCCCGGGACTTCCACGTCGTCGCGGTCGACCCGCGCGGCGTCGGCCTGTCCGACAAGCCCCGGGACGGCTACGACACCGGCACGCTCGCCCGCGACCTGGTGGCGCTGATGGACGCGCTCGGGCACCAGCGCTTCGCCATGGTCGGCCACGACGTCGGCATGTGGACCGGCTACGCCCTGGCCGCGGACCACCCCGAGCGGCTGGAGCGCCTGGCCGTCGCCGAGGCCGCGATCCCCGGCCTCTCCCCCTCCCCGCCGCTCTTCGGCGGCCAGGAGGCCAACGACCGGCTCTGGCACTTCGCCTTCAACCGCCTCGCCGACGTCAACGAGCGCCTGGTCAGCGGACGCGAACACCTCTACTTCGGCCACCAGTTCGCCACGAAGGCCGCCGAGCCCCTGCCCGAGCACGCCGTGCGGCACTACGTCGACACCCTCGCCGCCGACCCGGAGGCGCTGCGCTGCAGCTTCGAGTTCTACCGCGCGCTGGACGCGACCATCGCGCAGAACCGGCAGCGCGCCGCCCATCGGCTGGCCCTGCCCGTCCTGGCGATCGGCGGCGAGCGGAACCTGGGGGCGGCGGTCGGCGCGACCATGGAGCTCGCCGCCGACGACGTGCGGACCCTGGTCCTGCCCGGGTGCGGGCACTACCCGGCCGAGGAGGCCCCGCAGGCGATGCTGTCGGCGCTGACCGCGTTCCTGGCGCCGTACCGCTCGCGCGCGCAGTCGGCGGACCGGGCCCAGCAGGCGGACCGGGCTCAGCAGACGGTGTCCGCCGCCGGCAGCGCCCCCGTCGACAGGTAGGCGTCGACGGCCCGGTCGGCGCACGCGCTGTAGCCGTTGAGGTGGACGGTGTGGACCCGGCCCGGGACGGTGACCAGGCGCGAGCCGGACAGCCGGGCGTGGAGGGCCAGGGCGCCCTCGTAGACGGCGTGGGTGTCCCCGGTGGCGTGCAGCTGCAGGGCCGGGACGGCGTTGCGGACCTCCACCGGCGGCTCCAGCGGCGCACCGCGCCAGAAAGCGCACGGGACCGGCCCGTTGTAGACCGGGCCGAAGACCGGCTGGGCGGCGCGGGAACGCTCGACGGCCTCCCGGTACCACCGCGCCGCGCGCGGCCACGCCGCGTCGTCGCACAGGATGCCGAGCGCGGCCGCGAGGTCCGCGCCGCCGGCCGGGCCCGGGTCGAGGACGACGGTCAGCAGCTCGTGCAGCACCGGGCTCACCCGCACCGGCCGGCCGTCGGCGGCGTCCAGCAGCTGGCGCAGCACGTCCGCGTAGAGGGCGCTGTCCCGGTCGTCGCTCTGGCAGACGGCGAGCAGCACCGGCAGCAGCGCGCCGTCCAGCCGGAACCCGTCGACGGCGATCGGCTCGGCCTCGGCCCGGCGCACCAGGCCCTCCACGGTGGCCCGCACCGCCGCCGGGGTCGCGCCCAGGCGGTAGTCGGCGTCGCGCGGCGCGGCCCAGGCGGCGAAGTCGTCCAGGGCGCGCTCGTTGGGGCCGGCCATGTCCTGGATCGTCCGCACGCCGTACCGGGCCGGGTCGAGCGCGCTGTCCAGCACCAGCCGGTCGACGCGCCGCGGGAACAGCTGCGCGTACACCGCGCCCAGCAGCGCGCCGTAGGACTGCCCGAAGAAGGAGGTCCGCCGCTCGCCCAGCGCGGCGCGCAGCACGTCGACGTCCCGGGCGATGTTGCGGGTGGTCAGGTGGGGCAGCAGGCCGGGGTACCGGTCCCAGCAGGCGTTCGCGTCGGCCTCGGCCAGGCGCAGGCTCCGCGCGAAGCCGGCCGCGGAGGCGCCCGCCGAGCGCAGCCAACTGCCGCGCGTGAGGCCGCAGTCCAGGCCGCCGCTCGCACCGACCCCGCGGGTGTCCATGCCGACGAGGTCGTACGCCGCCGCCGTCCCGGGCGCCAGCCGCTCGCGCAGCGCGGCCGGCATCTCCAGCCCGCGGTTGCCCGGCCCGCCGGGGTTGGTCTGCAGCACGCCCCGGCGCGCGGCGGGGTCGGCGGCCCTGATCCGGGAGACGGCCAGCGCCAGGGTGCGGCCCTGCGGCTCGCGGTAGTCCAGCGGGACGGTCAGGGACGCGCACTCGGTGCCGGCGGCGGCCAACCGCGGCTCCTGGCAGGGGGACCAGGCCAGCGGCTGGCGGCGGTAGCGCTCCAGCCCGTCGTCGGAGGACGCGGGGGAGGCCGGGGCGGCCGCGCCGAGCACGGCGGCCCCGGCGAGGGCGAGGGCGGCGGCGAGCGCCGCGAAGGTCTTCATGTCCCCCACCCTAGAAGGGAGTTGACACCACCCACCGGCCCGGCCCGCCGAACCGCCTTGACCTCAAGTCGACTTGAGGTCCTACGGTCGATCGCATCCGGACGGCCCGGGGGCCGTTCGACGGACCACCAGAAGGAGCACGGAACGTGACGATCAAGACGTACGAGCCGCAGGCCATCGCCGCCCAGCCGATCGGGGCGTGGACCGGCCAGGTCTACCACCTCGTGGTGGGGGGCCTGCGCGAGCAACTGGCCGTGGAGGGCCTCACCCAGCCCCACTGGTGGACGCTCAACCACGCCTCCGGCCGCCCCGGCGGCTGGACCCGCACCACCCTGACCGAACGGCTCGCCCCGTACGACCACCAGGACACCGCCTTCGACACCGTCTACGACGACCTGATCGCCCGCGGCTGGCTGACCGAGGACCCCGACGGTACGTTCACCCTGACCGCCCAGGGCGAGGCCGGCCGCCGACGCGCCCACGACCGCAACCGCCAGGTCATCGAGCGCGCCCACGAAGGCGTCGACACCGACGAGTTCGTGACCACGGTCAACGTGCTGCGCCGCATCGTGGCGAACATGGGCGGCAACGGGAACCTCGCTGACTGACGGCCCGCCCCGACACTGCCGCAGGAGGAATTGACCCATGTAAACGACCGCTGATTGCCACCTGAACGCGGGTCTTTCCGGCCGTAGGTTGGTCGCATGACGACGACGACCGCCGCCCCCGCCGCCCCCGTGCTGACCCGCCGCGCCGAGGCCGAGACCTGCACCGACCCGAGCGCCACCATGACGCTGCTGGCCGACTCGGCCCCGGCGGACGGCGGCTTCACCGCCTACCGCTCCACCTTCGCCGCCGGCGCCCCCGGGGCGCCCGCGCACTTCCACACCCGGGCGTGGGAGCTGTTCTTCGTGATCGGCGGCTCGCTGCGGGTGCTGGTCGGCGAGGAGGTCACCGTGCTCGGCGCGGGCGACTTCCTGGCCGTGCCCCCGCACACCCCGCACGCCTTCGCCGCCGCCCCCGGCGCCGAGGCCGACGTGCTGTGCGTGTTCACCCCCGGCACGGACCGCTTCGACTACCTGCGCCTGCTCGGCAGCGTCATGCGCGGCGAGAGCGACCCGAGCGCGATCGCCGCCTCGGCGGAGCGCTTCGACAACCACTACGTGGACAGCCCGGCCTGGCGCGCGGCCCTGGAGGCCTGCGCGTGACGGCCGTGCGTGACGACTCCGGGCGACGGCCGCGCCCGCCGCTCGACGGGCCGGGTCCGCCCGGGTGTGGAACGGTGGGAGACCGGGGGTGTCCCGGTAGCGAGAGGAGTGGCCATGTCGTCGAAGCGCCGCCGCAAGAAGAAGGCCAGGGCCAGGCGCGGGGCCAACCACGGCCGCCGGCCCCAGTGCTGAACCTGCTGGGCCGCGGCTGAACGGGTGAGCGCGCCCGGACCGGCCCCGCAGGCCGTCCGGGCGGAGCCCCGCCGCCCGCCGAAGCCCTGCCCCGGGGCCCGCCCCGGGGCCGCCCGCTCAGAGCCGCCCGCGCCCCGCGAACCCGCCGCGCGCCACCTTGTGGTACTGGCAGTAGTCGACCCAGTCCGCCCCGAAGGCCAGCTCCAGCACCACGCCCCGCCCGTCCGCCCGGGCCTCGCGCAGCAGCTGCGCCGCGTCCGCGTCCGGCGGGGTCTGCTCCAGCACGAAGAGCCGGTTGATGTACGGGCCCGCCGGGATCGGGTCCCGGTGCGGGATGCCGTCCCGGTCCCAGGTCAGCGTCGCGCCGGGGCTGGACAGGCAGGGGGAGCCCATCCGCCGGCCATGGGCGTCGACACCGCCGTCGCGGTACCAGCGCAGCGCGTGCTCCAGGCTCCCCTGCGGGTCCGGCCCCTGGCCGTGCGCCTGCCAGTCGGCCACGCCCGCCGCCGCGATCCGCGGCAGGACGTCGAGGACGTCCTCCCGCACGACGAAGTAGGCGCGGGCGTAGATCCGGCAGACCAGCAGGGTGTGCCGGGGGCTGTCCCGGTCGTGGAAGGTCGGGCGGGTGGACTGGTCCAGGACCTGGGTCAGCACGTGCTCGACCCCCTCCACCGCCCCCAGCGCCTCGACCAGCCCCCGGATCCGCTCCCGCTCCGCCGCCCGGGCCGCCCGCGCCCGCGGCGTGTCGACCAGCTTGAGCTTGCGCCGCTCGGTGGGCCAGCGCTGCGCCGCCAGCGACTGCGCGCCGTTGAGGAGCGGGTTCACCAGCATGGCGACGAGGAGGAGCAGGCTCATCGCCAGGTCCTTCAGCAGCTTCTTCACCGGCCGGGGTCCTCTCGGGTCGCACACGCGTCTGCGCCCACACCCTGGCCCGCCGGCGGCCCGGGCCGCAATCCGCTCCCGTACTCAACTTCCCTCCGTGGCCGTACGGTTGCCGACCGCTTCCGCCGGGCGCCCCGGCGGCGGGTGCCGGGGCGCCCGGGTTCAGGTCAGCACGGGTAGTTGCTGCCGCCGTCCGGGAGCAGGGTGTCCTTCACCCAGCCGTTCAGCGTGGTGCCGGCCTTGCGCAGGTGGGTCCACGTCCCGTCGCCCTGCGTGGTGGTGAAGCAGTGATAGAAGACCTGGTCGCCCGGGTTGAGCGTGCCGACGCTGCCGCACGTCGTGTGCGGGCCCTGGCGGACGTTCACGCCGCTGCGGGTGATGGTCTTCGGGTTGCTGCCGTCGGGGTCCTGGTTCGACCACGCGTGGGTGCAGCTGAGGAGGCCGGCCTCCCCGGAGGTCCCGGCGGTTGCCACCGTCGGAGCCATCGCCAGCGCCGTGCCGGCGACCAGGGTGGCGGCCAGCACGGCCACGCTCTTCCTCATCGACATGTGCGTCCTCTCTCGCTCTCTCGACCGTGACTGCCGCGGTGCGCGGGACGGCCCGGGGCCCGTCGGGGCCGGTGCGGACCCTCGGCTCCCGGCCTCCCGGCACCTGCGTTCAGACTGCACGGCCGCCCGGCCCCTCCTCGACGAGATTCGGTCCGGCCCGAACCACGGCATTCGGGCCATTCCCGGGCAGGCCGGGACGGCACGGGAGCCGCGCCCGGGGCCCGGGCGGGCGTTCCGGTCGCGGTCAGGGCCGTGCGGAGGGCGCGTCGAGCAGGGCGAGGCCCGTGGGAGTGGCGACGTGGGCGGCCGTGCGGCGGTCCCGGTGGGTGTCGATCAGGCCCGCGGCGCGCAGCGTCGTGGCGTGCTCGCTGGCACTGGCCTCGGCGATGCCGACGAGCGCGGCGAGTTGCCGGGTCGAGCAGCCCGGGTGGCGGGCGACGGCGTCGAGCACGGCGGCCCGGGTGCGGCCCAGCAGGGACCCGACGGCGTCGACCGCCGGTGCCGCCCGGCCGGCGTCGGAGCGGGAGGACGCGAACAGCGGTGCGGCCGCGCCCTCCTGGAGCCGGGCCACCGGGTAGGACAGGACGGGCTGCGGCACCGCGTCGAGGTTGACGACCGGGGACCCGACGGCGAACACCGACGGCTGGAGCAGCATCCCGCGCCCGGCCAGGTGCACGTCGGCGTCCAGGCCGGAGAGCATCGCGACCTCCAGCACGGGCGCCCGCCAGCGCACCCACCGCGGGTTGAGGCGCGCGAGGAGGGTCTCGACGCCGCCGCCGAGCAGCTGGCGGGAGCGCACCGCGGCGTCGGCCGCCGTCATGGCCCGCAGCTCCTGCCAGTGCGGGGCGAGGGCGTGGCCGGCCACGTGCTCCAGGCTGTCGCACAACTGCCGCAGCAGCAGCGGGTCGTCGGGCAGCCGGCGGGCCCAGGAGGGCAGCGGCTGGTGCCGGGCCGTGCGCTCCAGGCTGGCCCGGATCCGGCCGCGGGGCGTGGCGCGGACCTGTTCGACCAGCTCGGCGGGGGTCGTGCTGTGCGACCCGCTGAGGAACTCGGGGACCCGCCCGTGCCGGGGCATCAGCGCGAGGGCCATGCGCGAGGCGGGGTGCAGGGCGGACAGCGTGCGGCGGCGCCAGGCCCCGAGCCGTACCGGATGGGTGCGGCCCTGCAACTGCCGTGCCGCGCTGCTCAGTTCGATGCAGGGCGCGGGCTCGTCGGTGACGCGGGTGCGCGCGAGGTCCTGCACGGTGAAGTGGATGCGTAACGGCATGTCGTCGCCCTCTCCCCGAAGCCCCGGCTGGGCCCCTGCTGCCCCTGGCCGCCCGGCGGCCGTCCGCCGGGTACGGCCATCCTCGCCGGGCGCGGCCGTCCGGTCGACGGTCCCGTTGTCCGCGCCCGGCAGTCGTCCGCGTCCGGCGGTCCGCTTCCTGCGGCCGCCCGTCAGCGGCCGGCGTCCGGGCGGTGGACGGTGAGGTCGCCGTAGGCCGACAGGGCGCCGGCCGGGTCGCCGGGCCGCTCGCGCAGGACGGCGTCCAGGAAGGCGAGGGTGGCCCCGGCGACGGTGCGCGGGCTCTCGGTGCGGCCCAGGGAGCCGACGAGCGAGGGCAGCGGCGGCAGGTACAGGGGGGCGTCCGTGAAGGTGAGGTGGGCGGCGCCGGGGACGGTGAGCCGGTAGCCCGGCGCGGTGCCGGCCGCGAGCGCCTCGGTGAGGCGGGGCGGGTAGCGCGGGTCGGTCGCCGGGGTGAGGGCCTGGGTGAGCGCGAGCACGGGCCGGGTGAGGGCGGGGGAGGCGGGGCCGTGGGGGTAGCCGTCCAGGTCGACGACGGCGCCGAAGCGCCGGTCCTGCCGGGCCGCCTGCAGGGCGGCGGCCCCGCCCATGGAGTGGCCGGTCACCGCGGCCCGGGCGGTGTCCAGGCGGCCGTTCAGCGGGTCGGCGCTCTCGCCCCGGTCCAGGGCGTCCAGCCGGGTGAGGACGAAGCGCAGGTCGGCGGCCCGGACCGCCGTCCAGCCGGCCGCCAGCTCGTCGTCCTGGTCCCGGTCGCCGCTGGAGGCGGTCGCGGAGCGGACCGTCCGGCCGTCGGCGAGGACGACGGCGGCGCAGTCGTAGGGGTGGTCGAGGGCGGCCACCAGGTAGCCGTGGCCGGCCAACTCCTCGGCCCA
Organism: Kitasatospora sp. NPDC004799; assembly: GCF_040609095.1. Classification (NCBI taxonomy): domain Bacteria; kingdom Bacillati; phylum Actinomycetota; class Actinomycetes; order Kitasatosporales; family Streptomycetaceae; genus Kitasatospora; species Kitasatospora sp. NPDC004799. The sequence continues at coordinate 893 of NZ_JBEXJK010000257.1, read as the reverse complement.
GGCGGTGTTCTGGGTGCGCACCCCGCCCGACCCGGGGGAGAACAGCACGACGGGCAGCCGTCCCGCCGCGCCGTCCACCGGGGCGTCGACGACCGAACGGCCGCGGGCGCGCGCAACCCCGTCGAGCAGGAAGCCCGGCAGGCCGACCCCGTGGGCGAGGGCGTCGGCGACGGTGCGCGCCTCCTGCTCGGTGCGGCCCAGGTACGGGGCCCGCGGCGTGCCGGCGGGGCTCTTCGGGGCGGGGTACCAGAGCTGGACCACGACCGTGCGCCGGTCGTCCGGGTCGGCGGTGAAGGTCTCGGGGCGGCCCGGGTCGGTCCACTGCAGTACGCGGGTGCCGACGGCGAAGTCGCCCGACGGCTCGGGGAATTCGGGCACCGGGAAGGCCCAGGCGGCCACCGGGCCGGTGGCGATCAGGCCGGCGCAGGCCGCCGAACCCGGCAGCGCCAGCCACCAGCGGGCCCGCCACGCCGGCCGGGCCGTACCGCCGTCCGCGCCGGGGTCCGCGTCGTGGCCGGTGCCGCGGCCCGTGCGGCGGCCGATGCGGTGGCGCAGCAGCGGGGCGACGGCGAACGGCGCCGCGAGGGCGGCGCCCGCCAGCACCGGCAGCAGCTGCCAGCGCAGGCCCGTCACCCCCAGCACGAGCGCGGACGGCACGAGCACCGCCCCCGCCGCGATCGTGACGCGCGGGCGGGCGGCGGGCGCGAGCCAGCGCGCCGCCACCAGCGCGAGGGCGCCCAGCAGGGCGAGGACTTCCAGGGGGGACAGGGACGGTCCCGCGATGATCTCGGTCACCCGGCCATGCTCGGCGCCGGGCGCACACCGCCGCATCGGCCCCCGGTCGCCGCCGGCCCGCGACCGGGGGAGCAGCGCGCGGCCGGCCCCCTGCGACC
>NZ_JBEXJK010000256.1:0-11777 GCF_040609095.1 Kitasatospora sp. NPDC004799 | reverse complement strand
GGCGCCCCCCCCGGGCCGGGTGGGGGGCCTGTTCCTGGCCGCGGGCGGGCGCCGGGGCCCCGCCCCCCCGCGGGGGGGGGGGCCCCCCCGGGGGGGGGCCCCCCCCCCCGCCGTGCGGTCGACGACCGGAGGGCCTAGATGAACTCGGCCAGCTCGCGCAGCAGCGCGGCCTTCGGGCGGGCACCGGTGATGGACTTCACCGGCTCGCCGTCCTTGTAGACGATCAGGGTCGGGATCGAGATGACGCCGTACTTGGCGGCGGTCGCCTGGTTGGCGTCCACGTCGAGCTTGGCGATGGTCAGCTTGTCGCCGTGCTCGGCCGCGATGTCCTCCAGGACCGGGGCGACCTGGCGGCACGGGCCGCACCAGGTGGCCCAGAAGTCGACCAGTACGGGCTTGCTGCTGTCCAGGACGTCGGCCTGGAAGGACGCGTCGGTGACGGTGGTGGTGGCGCCGGCCACGGGAACTCCTCGGGATCGGACGGAGGGGGCTGCTGCCGGGAGAACAACGGATGGGCCCGTTCTGTTTCTGCCCGGCCGGGGCGGGGGTGTTTCACGTGGAACACCCCCGCGGGGTGGATCGGGGAGGGGCTCAGACCGCGACGGCGGCGGCCTTGGCCTCCAGGTCGTCCAGCGAGGCCAGGTAGCGCTCGGCGTCCAGGGCGGAGGAGCAGCCGGTGCCGGCGGCGGTGATGGCCTGGCGGTAGGTGTGGTCCACGACGTCGCCGGCGGCGAACACGCCGGGGATGTTGGTCCGGGTGGAGGGGGCCTCGACCTTGAGGTAGCCCTCGGCGTCCAGGTCCAGCTGGCCCTTGAAGAGCTCGGTGCGCGGGTCGTGGCCGATCGCGATGAACAGGCCGGTGACGGCCAGCTCGCGGGTCTCGCCGGTGGTGGTGTCGCGCAGGGTGACGCCGCTCAGCTTCGGGTCGCCGTGGATGGCCTCGACCGCGCTGTCCCACTCGAAGCGGATCTTCGGGTCGGCGAAGGCGCGCTCCTGCATCGCCTTGGAGGCGCGCAGGGTGTCCCGGCGGTGGATGATCGTGACGCTCTTGGCGAAGCGGGAGAGGAAGGTCGCCTCCTCCAGGGCGGTGTCGCCGCCGCCGACCACCGCGATGTCCTGGTCGCGGAAGAAGAAGCCGTCGCAGGTGGCGCACCAGGAGACGCCGCGGCCGGAGAGCTTGTCCTCGTTCGGCAGGCCGAGCTTGCGGTGCTGGGAGCCGGTGGTGACGATCACGGCGCGCGCCTTGTGCACGTTGCCCTCGGAGTCGGTGACGGTCTTGATGTCACCGGTGAGGTCGACCGCGACGATGTCGTCCGGGATCAGCTCGGCGCCGAAGCGCTCGGCCTGCGCCCGCATGTTGTCCATCAGCTCGGGGCCCATGATGCCGTCCCGGAAGCCCGGGAAGTTCTCGACCTCGGTGGTGTTCATGAGCGCGCCACCGGCGGTGACGGCCCCCTCGAAGACCAGCGGCTTGAGGGAGGCACGGGCCGTCCGCGTAGAGCGCGGCCGTGTACCCGGCCGAGCCGGAACCGATGATGATCACGTTACGGACGTCGCTCATGCGGTCAGCCCTCCAGCTGCTTGGCGTCGATCTCGGCGATCAGGTTCTCGATCAGGGTCTTGATCTCGTCGCGGATCGGGCGGACGGCTTCGACGCCGTGGCCGGCCGGGTCGTCCAGCTTCCAGTCGAGGTACTTCTTGCCGGGGAAGTACGGGCAGGCGTCGCCGCAGCCCATGGTGATCACGTAGTCCGACGCCTGGACGGCCTCGGTCGTGAGGATCTTCGGCTTCTGATCCGAGATGTCGATGCCCAGCTCGGCCATGGCGGCGACGGCGGACGGGTTGACCTGGTCGCCCGGCATGGAGCCGGCGGAGCGGACCTCGACGCGGTCGCCCGCGAGGTGGGCCAGGAATCCGGCGGCCATCTGGGAGCGGCCGGCGTTGTGGACGCAGACGAACAGCACGGAGGCTACGGGGGAGGTGGTCATCTCGCTCTTCCTCGAAGACGGGGTGCCGTACGACACGACCGGGCGGGGACGGTCGCGCCCGCGGCACGGCCTTGCGGCAGTTGCGGTGTCCGCAGACCGATTGCGCTGCTGGACCCGGCGGTCGGCTCGGAACGGCTGCCGACACCGACAAACGTATCACTAGATGGTGATGTCAGTCGACAGTGATGTGAATGGCGGGGGCAGCGCCCTCGCCCGAAGCCCCGGACGGCCTCGGATTCCCCCCATCCACCCGCACACGCACCGGCCACCCGGACTCATCGGTGCCAGGCAAGCTTGACGGCGGAAACGAGCAGAATCACCGCCAACGCCGGGACGAGGACCAAGTCCGGGAACACCCCCAGGAGCAGGCCGCCCAGCACCGCGCCGACGACGGAGCCCATGGCCATCACGGCGGTGAAGCGCAGGTTGGCGCCGAGGACGGCGAAGCTGCCGTCGCGGCTGTATCGGGCGAAGGCCACCAGCATGGTCGGCAGCGACACCAGCAGGGACAGGCTCCCGGCGGTCTTGATGTCGAGCGCGAACAGCAGCACGATCATCGGGATCAGCAGCTCGCCGCCGGCCACCCCCATGATCGCCGCGACCACCCCGATGCCGAACCCGGCCACGACCCCGCCGGGCACCCGGGCCCATGGCGGAAGGTCGAGCGCGCCCAGGGTGGCGGCGTGCGTGACCAGCAGGGCGGCGGCCATGAGCACCATCAGCGCGGCCAGCACCCTGTAGAGGGTGGCGCTGCGCATCCGTACCGCCCAGCCCGCTCCGGCCCAGGCGCCCAGCAGGCTTCCGGCGAGCAGGTTGACCGCTACAGGCCAGTGCGCGGCCAGCTGCGAGGCCGGCACCGCGTCGAGCCGGGAAGGCAGGGCGGTCAGCACGACGACCAGGCTCATCGCCTTGTTCAGGATGACCGCCGAGAGCGCGGCGAACCCGAACAGGCCCATCAGCAGCGGCAGGCGGAACTCCGCGCCGCCCAAGCCGATCATCCCGCCCAGCACGCCGATGGCGGCGCCGGCGCCGAACACCAAGGGCATCGAGTGCGTCGAGCGTTGTGGCGCGAGGTCCGTGTGGATGGTCACGACAGGCATCCTCACGGATCGAGGCCACCACCCGCCATGGCGAGTCCTCCGAGGGCAGGTCGGCGCCGAAGCTGGAGACCACCAGGCAGTGGGCCGCCCAGGCCGCCCAGGCGCGCGTGTTCACCCAGCGGGCGGGGCGACGGGTACGACGGTGACGGCGGTGAAGCGGGGCGGGGCGTCCTGGCGGCGGAGCTGCACGTCGACCTCGGCGCGCTGATAACGGAAGGGCAGCAGCCAGCTGGAGCGTTCGACGTTCTTGAGCAGGCAGGCAGCGAACGCGGCGGCAAGCAGGTCGGCTGGGCCCGGTGCGCCGCTCGGGGCACTCCCCCAGAAGCCGTCGACGGGGATGGTCTGCGTGGCCGCCCGAACCCGGGCATCGCCTCCGGGGGCGGTGTGGCCGTGGACCTGGTAGACGGTCGGCGGGGTCGCGCTTTCCCCCATCGCGGGCACTTCGTTCGACAGATCGGGAGCGGTGCACCACAGGCCACCCGACAGGCGACCGGGGCCGCACGCTCCAGGGCCCGTGGCAGGCACCTCAGTGGCCATGACCCGCATCAGCGGCATCGCCTTAGGATTCGGGACATGGAGAGGATCACGCTGCCACACGGAGAGCCCCTACCGATGACGACGCGGCGAACACGCTGGCAGGAGGCGGGAAGCAGCGGAGGCTTCGGCCAGCGGTTCGCCGAGCTGATCGCCGCCGGCGAGGACGTCGACGGCGAGGCCAGGCTCGCCGACACGCTCCTGCCGCGCGGCGCCCGGGTACTCGATGCCGGCGCCGGCATGGGCCGGGTGGCCGCCGCGCTCCGGCGGCGGGGGCACGACGTGGTCGCGATCGAGCCCGACGAGGCCCTGGTCCGCCAGGCCCGGGAGACCTACCCGGGGCTGGCGATCGAGGAACGCGACATCCTCGACCTCGGCCCCGATGACGGCCCGTTCGACCTGGTCGTCTGCGTCGGCAACGTCATCGTCTACCTCGCCGAGGGCACCGAACGCGAGGCGCTGCGCGCGATGCGTGACGTACTCGGCGAGAACGGCCGGATCCTGGTCGGCTTCCACCTCCAGGACCCGCCGCCGCACGCCCGCACCTACACGGCGGCGGAGTTCGAGACGGACCTGACCGCCGCCGGACTGCGCGTCGACCTGCGGGCCGGCACCTACCAACTGCACCCCGCGAACGACACCTACGGCGTCTGGATCCTGAGCCGCGCCCACGACTGACCCCACCCTCGGGCCAGCACTCGATGGACCGACACACTCCCGCCGAAACGGCGCGGCACAGGGAGTCTCCGGAGTGCCGGCCTCGAAAGCCGGTCCGGCATAGGTGACACCCACCCGCACCGGCCAGTTCATCACGGCACCCCGGCCCGCCAAGCTCCCCCGCGTCCAGCCCCGGGCTACTGCGGCAGCCGGCCACGCGCCGAATGCGAAAGATGCCCGGCCCCGACCCCCAGCGGCGCCACACCCTTGCAGCTGCGGCACCTACGGGCGGCTCGACCCGTGAACTCGACAGCGGGCTTGGAAGTGCCGCCAACATCGACTAACGTATCACTACATGGTGATGTCAGTAGAGAGTGATACAAATAGCCCGGTAGACGTGCTGAAAGCCGTGGCCGACCCGCTGAGGATGCGGATCCTCACCCTGCTCGCCCGCGAGGCCCTGTGCACCAGCCACCTGGTCGAGGAGACCGGCGCCCGGCAGACCAACCTGTCCAACCACCTCAAGATCCTCCGCGAGGCCGGACTGGTCGACACCGAGCCCTGCGGCCGCTTCACCTACTACAAGCTCCGTCCCGACGCCCTGGACAGCCTCGCCGGCTTCCTCGGCGACCTCGCCGCCACCGCCCGCGCCACCGCGTGCGCCGACACGAAAAGGGCCTGCCCGTGACGGCCACCAAGACCACCGCTCCCCCGGACCACCCCGAGGCCGGACTGGTCGGCAAGCTCTCCTTCCTCGACCGTTTCCTCGCGGTGTGGATCCTGCTCGCCATGGGCCTCGGGCTCGGCCTCGGCCGCCTGATCCCCGGCCTGAACGACGCCCTCGCCAAGGTCGAGGTCGGCGGCGTCTCCCTGCCCATCGGCCTCGGCCTGCTGGTCATGATGTACCCGGTCCTCGCCAAGGTCCGCTACGACCGCCTGCACACCGTCACCGGCGACCGCAAGCTCATGGCCTCCTCCCTGGTGATCAACTGGGTACTCGGCCCCGCCGTCATGTTCGCCCTGGCCTGGCTCCTCCTGCCCGACCTCCCCGAGTACCGCACCGGCCTGATCATCGTCGGCCTGGCCCGCTGCATCGCCATGGTCATCATCTGGAACGACCTCGCTTGCGGCGACCGCGAGGCCGCCGCCGTCCTGGTCGCCCTCAACTCCGTGTTCCAGGTCGTCATGTTCGGCGTGCTCGGCTGGTTCTACCTCGACGTCCTGCCCGGCTGGCTCGGCCTCGAACAGGACGGCCTGCACTTCTCCGTCGCCAAGATCGTCGTCAACGTCCTGGTCTTCCTCGGCATCCCGCTGCTGGCCGGCTTCCTCACCCGCCGCCTCGGCGAGCAGAAGCTCGGCCGCGAGACCTACGAGCAGAAGTTCCTGCCGAAGATCGGCCCCTGGGCCCTGTACGGCCTGCTGTTCACGATCGTGATCCTCTTCGCCCTCCAGGGGAAGACCATCACCTCCCAGCCGCTGGACGTCGCCCGCATCGCCCTGCCTCTGCTGGCCTACTTCGCGATCATGTGGTTCGGCACCTTCGCTCTCGGCAAGGCCCTCGGCCTGGCTTACGACCGGACGGCCACCCTGGCCTTCACCGCCGCCGGCAACAACTTCGAACTCGCCATCGCCGTCGCCATCGCCACCTTCGGCGTCACCTCCGGCCAGGCCCTGTCCGGCGTCGTCGGCCCCCTCATCGAGGTGCCCGTCCTCATCGCCCTCGTCTACGTCTCCCTGGCCTGGCGCAAGCGATTCGCCCCCACTGCCGTCACCACCGCGGCGAAGGAGTCCTGACCCCCATGCACTGCCTGGAGTGCCGTTCGGCAAACACGACCAGCACCGCCGTCGGCGTCTGCCGCGGCTGCGGCGCCGGCGTCTGCGCCGACCACGCCCGCACCGAGGCCGCGACGCTGCGGAGCGGGCCGGTCCTCGGTCCGGCCGACAAGACAGTGGTCCGTCAGATCCTGTGCCCGTCCTGCGCGGCACCCGTGGAATCCGGCGCGGGGATCCCTTCGTGACGGAGACGACCGACGTGGTGGTGGTCGGCGGCGGCCAGGCCGGGCTCGCCGCCGGCTACTACCTGCGGCGCGCCGGACTCGACTTCGCCATCCTCGACGCCGCCGAGGCACCGGGCGGCGCATGGCAGCACTACTGGGAGAGCCTTCGCCTGTTCTCCCCCGCCGCCTACTCCTCACTCCCCGGCCGCCCCATGCCCGGCCAGGCCGGAACCGAGTGGCCGGACGCCGAGCACGTCACCGAGTACCTGGCCGAGTACGAGAAGCGCTACGAACTCCCCGTCCACCGCCCGGTCTCCGTCACCTCGGTGACGGAGACCGGTGGCGGGGGCCTGCTCGTGCACACCGACGACGGAACCTGGCACACCCGTGCGCTGATCAGCGCCACCGGCTCCTGGACCCGCCCCTTCGTCCCCGCCGTCCCGGGCCGAGAGCTGTTCACCGGGCGCCAGTTCCACACCACCGGCTACCACCGCGCCGCCGACTTCACCGGCCAACGCGTCGTCGTGGTCGGCGGCGGCAACTCCGGCGCCCAGATCGCCGCCGACCTCACCGGGGTCGCCGCCGCCGTCCGCTGGGTCACCCACCGCCCCGCCCGCCTCCTGCCCGACGAGATCGACGGCCGCGCCCTCTTCGAGATCGCCACCCGCCGCGTCCAGGACGGCGGCCCGCGCATCTCCGACCTCGGCGACATCGTCGCCACCCCACCCGTACGCGCCGCCCGCAACGCCGGACTCCTCACCGACCACCCCATGTTCACCGCCCTCACCCCCACCGGCCCCCGCTGGCCGGACGGCGAACTCTGGCCCGCCGACGCGATCATCTGGTGCACCGGCTTCCGCCCCGCCCTCGCCCACCTCGCCCCACTGGCCTTGCACACCGAGGCTCGCGGCCGGATCGCCACCACCGGCACCCGAGCCGTCTCCGACCCGCGCGTCCACCTCCTCGGCTACGGCGACTGGACCGGCCCCGCCTCCGCCACCCTCATCGGGGTGGGCCGTACCGCCCGCCAGGCCGTCACCGAGATCACCGACCTGCTGCGCTGACCGAACGTCGGACCGAAAACCGGCACGCAGAACGCCAACCAGCAGGTCTAATGAACACTTGTGATCGAACAGCCGACATCGGCCCTGTACCGCTTCGTGGAACACGACGACCCCGACAGCCTCACCCTCGTCGTCGACACACCCCAGGGGCCTCACCTGCGCCGCATACCGCCCGCTCTGCCGCTGCCCTCCCACATCGACCCCGGCCCCGGCGCGGAAGCCGCAGCGCACCACGCCGCGGCCACATGGGGCATGCCCGACTTCGTGTTCCAACAAGCCGCGCACGCAACCAAGGGCTCAGGCCGGCGAGAGCTGGGTGACCGTCTGCTCCTGTCCGGCCGACGCGATGCGGTCGTCCAGGTCAAGGCCCGCACCATACCGCCGAAGCCGGATGCCCAGGAAGCGGCCTGGATTCAGAAGGTGGCGGCCAAGGCGATGAGCCAGGCCAAAGGCACCGTACGGCAACTGCGGATGGCGCCCGCCGAGATGCTCAACGGCCGCAACCGCGCCATGGGCGTCGACGGCACCAACGCCCACCTGACGATCCGCGTCATGCTGGAAGACATCGCCCTCAGCATGCTCGACGACTCCCTGACCGAAGCCAACCGCTTCAGTGTCCTGTCCGACCTCGACCGGCTACCCGTGACCGCACGGGCCGAGTGGGGCCACCTACTGCTGGACATGCTGCGCGACGTCCCACACGTCCCGGACGAACACTGCAAGTGGCGCTTCAGGCGGATGCTCCACGAAGACGGCACCCATCAGCTCATCGTGGGCGCCGCCACCCGCTTCGACGCCGGCGTCCGGGCAGCCTTCTCCGCGTACGTGCAGCTACGCCACCACGAAGTGACCGCACGCACCGGCCGAACCGAGGAAGCCTCCACCCTCGGCGTGCTCCTCACGCCCCGCCACGACGGCAGCCGCCCCTGGGACACCAGCACGGTACGGGTGCACGGCGACCTCGAACTGTCCGAGGAAGAACTGAGTGCCTACAGCGAAGCATGGAACCGCACCACCGAGGACGGCGCCGTCGGCGCGGACATCTGAGCCTCCCGGGCCGTCGCCGCCCATGCCCATTCATGCCGCCACGCCGTTCGGCGAGGACGCACGGCACCAGCTGCCGTGGTGGTGGCCGGTGTGGTCATGGGGGCACGGAAACGGGTGGCAGGTCGCCTGCCAGGGTCAGTCGATGGTTGGGCTTCGTCGTTCAACCAGGAGGACGTCCCGCCAGGTGCCGTGGTGGCGGGCGATGCGCTCGCGCGTGCCGATGACCCGGAAGCCCGCCTTGGCGTGGACGGCGAGGCTGGCCGCGTTCTCGGGGAACACGCCTGACTGGATTGTCCAGATCCCGGCTGCCTCCGTCGAGGCGATCAGCGCCTCCAGGAGCAGGCGGGCGACGCCCCGGCCCTGAGCATCGGGGTGGACGTAGACGGAGTGCTCGACCACCCCGGTGTACGCGCACCGATCGGAGACCGCGCTGGCCGCCACCCAGCCGAGCACCCGGGTGGCCCCGTCGAGGGCGACGAAGCGGTGGTCCGCCAGCTTGGTCCGGTCGAAGTGCTCCCAGGTGGGCGCGCTGGTCTCGAAGGTGGCGTTCCCACCATCGATACCGGCCTGGAAGATCGCGAGGACCTGCTCGGCATGGCTGGCAGTCATCGGCTCGACGGTGACAGCGGGAGTGGACACGGGCGGGTTCTCCATGGGATCGAGGGGCGACCGAATCAGCGGGCGGCGCCTGCGAGCATGCCGGCCATCGCGGCGAGCACGGAGGGCTCAACGCGGTAGTAGACCCAGGTCCCGCGCCGCTCCGAGGTGAGCAGGCCGGCCTCACGCAGCTTCTTGAGATGGTGGGAGACGGTCGGCTGGGAGACGCCGACGTCCTGGATGTCGCACACGCACGCCTCCCCGCCCTCGTGCGAGGCGACCCGGGAGAACAGCCGCAGCCGCACCGGGTCGCCCAGCGCCTTGAACATCGCCGCCATCCGCACCGCGTCCGCCTCCGACAGCGACGCGGCGGTCAGCGGCGGGCAGCATGGCACGACGGCCTCGGGCTCCAGCACGGGCAGCACATTCGCGTTCGACATACATCTATGTTGACATACATCAAATCACTGAAGACGCCGCTCACGTCCGAGTTCGCGGGCGAGGCGGCGGGCGACCCGAGCCGCGTCGCGCCCGACACCGCGCAGCGAGTTGGAGGAGAGGCTGCGCTGCCATTCGAGCCCCAGGCAGGCCAGGCGCGGGCGCACGGTGGACCCGGCTGCGCTCGGCGAGTTCCGCGGCGATCTGGGCAGCAGAGTTCCCGGCCCCCACGACGACGGCTCTCCGTCCCGCGAAGGGCCCGGGGGTCGCGTACTCGGCGGCGTGCAGCAGCTCGCCCTCGAAGCCGGCCAGACCGGGAAGCTCCGGCCGGTGAGGGTGCCCGGAGGAGCCCGTCGCAGCGACGACCGCTCGCGCCGCGAGCCTGCCGCCGCCGTCCAGGGTGATCTCGTACGCGCCGCCGGCCTCTCGCACCTCCACCACCCGCGCCCCGGTGCGGATGTCCGCATCGAGGGCGGCGGCGTATCCGAGCAGGTAGTCGACGACCTCGTCCCGGCGCGGGTAGCGGTCGGGGTTCCCGCGGAACGGCATGCCGGGCAGAGCACTGTAGCGAGCGGGCGAGAACAAGGTGAGGCTGTCGTAGTAGTGCGGCCAGGAGCCTGCGGCCCGGCCGGATGCTTCCAGAACGACCGGCACGAGCCTCTGCCGCCGAAGGGCGTGCGCCGCCGCCAGCCCGGACTGCCCGCCGCCGATCACTGCGACGTCGATGATCTCCACGCTTCCTCCTGCTTTGACGAATGTCTATGTTGATATTTATCAAAGCAAATGCCATGCTGGAGCCGCACCACCTCATCGACAAGTGTCGAATCAAAGGAGAACCCCCGTGAACGCCTCCGCTGCCGAGCAGCCCCTGCCCGTCGTCGTGGTCGGTGCCGGTCCGGTCGGCCTGGCCGCCGCCGCCCGCCTGCTGGAACGCGGCATCGAGCCGCTGGTGCTGGAGGCCGGCCCCTCAGCCGGCACGGCGGTGCGCGGATGGGCGCACGTCCGGTTGTTCTCGCCGTGGGCCGAGGTCGTCGACCCGGCCGCCGAGAAGCTGCTCAGCCCCACCGGCTGGGTCCGCCCCGACGGCGCCGCCTACCCGTCCGGCGGCGACTGGGCCGAGCAGTACCTCCAGCCGCTCGCCGACGTCCTCGGCGAGCACGTCCGGTACAACGCGACGGTGACCGGGGTGGCGCGCGCCGGGCGTGACCGCATCGTCGACTCCGGCCGCGAGGAGCAGCCGTTCACCGTCCACGTCGAGTACGCGGACGGCAGGGAGGAGCGCTTCCTCGCCCGTGCCGTCGTCGACGCCTCCGGCACCTGGGCCACCCCGAACCCGCTGGGCGCCGACGGCCTGCCCGCCCTCGGCGAGCGCGCGGCCGACGGCCGAATCTCCTACCGCATTCCCGACCTCCAGGACCCGTCCGTCCGCGCCCGGTTCGCGGGCAGGCGCACCGCGGTCGTCGGCACCGGTGCCTCGGCGTTCACCGCCCTCGCGTACCTGGCCGACCTCGCGAAGCAGGAGGAAGGCACGCACGCCGTGTGGGTGCTGCGGCGCGGCATCACCGGCTCCACCTACGGCGGCGGCGAGGCCGACGAGCTCCCGGCCCGCGGCGCGCTCGGCCTGCGCGCCAAGGCCGCCGTCGAGGACGGCCACGCCACCGCGCTCACCGGCTTCCGCACCGCCGCCGTCGAACCGCACGGCGAGCAGCTCGTCCTGATCGCCGAGGACGGCCGCCGCAGCAAGCCCGTCGACCAGGTCGTCGTCCTGACCGGCCTGCGCCCCGACCTGTCGTTCCTCTCCGAGATCCGGCTCGGCCTCGACGAGCGGCTCCAGGCGCCCACCGAGCTCGCCCCGCTGATCGACCCCAACCAGCACTCCTGCGGCACCGTGTACCCGCACGGGGCGAAGGAACTCGCCCACCCGGAGAAGGACGTCTACCTGGTCGGCATGAAGTCCTACGGCCGCGCGCCGACGTTCCTCGCCATGACCGGCTACGAGCAGGTCCGCTCCATCGCCGCCTCACTGTCCGGCGACACCGAGGCCGCCGCCCGGGTCGAACTCACCCTCCCCGAGACCGGCGTCTGCGGCGGCGCCGGCCTGTTCGACGAGCCCGACGCCGCGCAGAGCAGCGGGGGCTGCTGCTCCGTCCCGGCCGCGCCGCAGGTCCTCACCATCGGCCTCGGGGGCCCCGCCGCCTCCGCCGGGAGCTGCTGACCTCACGGTGACCAGCGCCCGCCTCGCCGGGGGCCCGCCCCCGGGCCCCCCCCCCCCGCGGGCCCCCCCCCCCCCCCCCCCCCCCCCAGCCCACCAAACACCACCAGGGTCAAGAGAAAAACCGAGAAACCCCCGACCAC
>NZ_JBEXJK010000255.1:0-11795 GCF_040609095.1 Kitasatospora sp. NPDC004799 | reverse complement strand
GGCAACTGCGGGATCAGCCTGTTCCCCGCGCTGCCCGAGCGGCTGCCCGACCTGGCCGAGCACCTGCGGGTCTCCTTCGGCCTCGGGCCGGTGCGGCCGGCCGAGGACTTCGACGCCTTCGCCGCCGGCCAGCGGCCCGAGCTGCGCCGCAACCACCTCACCTCGCTGGTCGGCCACGGCACGCTGCGCGCCGGGGTGATGGGCTTCGAGGACCGCCCGCCCACCCCCGGGGAGCTGGCCGCCATGTGCGGGCTGCTCGACCGGGCGCTGGCCCAGGGCGCGGCCGGGCTCTCCACCGGCCTGATCTACCCGCCCGGCGTCTACGCCGGCACCGAGGAGATCGTGGCCCTGGCGAAGGTCGCCGCGCGGCACGGCAAGCCGTACGTGACGCACCTGCGCGACGAGATGTCGCAGGTGGAGAAGGCCCTGGAGGAGGCGCTGGAGATCGCGGTGCGCTCCGGCGCCGCGCTCCAGGTCTCCCACCACAAGACCGCCGGGCGGCACGCCTGGGGCGCCACCCTGCGCACCCTGCCGCGGCTGGAGCGGGCCCGTGCCGAGGGCGTGGACGTGCTCTGCGACGTCTACCCGTACACCGCCGGCAGCACCGTGCTGCACGCGATGCTGCCGCCGTGGACCAGTGAGGGCGGGCCGGCCGCCCTGCTGGAGCGGCTGCGCGGCAAGGAGGTGCGGGACCGGATCCGGGCGGACATCGCGCACGGCGTCGAGGGCTGGGAGAACACCGTCGGCAACGGCGGCTGGGACCTGATCTCGGTGGCCGCGGCGCCGGCCCGGCGCGCCGTCGAGGGCCGCCGGATCGCCGACCTGGCCGCCGAGCGCGGCACCGACCCGGTGGACTACGTCTGCGACCTGCTGCTGGAGGCGCAGGGCGAGGTGACCATCATCAGCCACTCGATGCGCGAGGACGACGTCCGCCGGGTGCTGGCCAGCCCGCTGTCGATGATCGGCTCCGACGGCGTGCCCAAACCCGGCCGCCCCCACCCCCGTTGGGCGGGCAGCTTCACCCGGGTGCTCGGCCACTACGGGCGCGAGCACGGACTGCTGCCGCTGGAGCTCGCGGTGCACAAGATGACCGGCCTGCCCGCCGGGCGGTTCCGGCTGGCCGGTCGCGGCGTGGTCCGGGACGGCGCCGTCGCCGACCTGGTGGTGCTGGACCCGGCGGCCGTCCGGGACACCGCGACCTTCGAGCGGCCGCTGCTGCCGCCGGTCGGCGTGGAGACCGTCGTGGTGGCCGGGCGGGTCGCGGTGCGCGACGGCCGGCCGACCGCGAGCCGGGCCGGAGAGGTGGTGCGGGTCCGATGAGCCTCGCCCAGGTGGCCGCCGCCGCGCGCAGCTCGGCGGCGCTCCCGCTGACCCTGTCCGTCGCGGCCGTCGACGTGGACGCCCCCGAGGCCTCCGGCGCGGTCGGGGTGGAGGACACCGTCGTGCTGCCCGTCGCCAGCGCCGCCAAGCTGCTGCTGCTGGCCGAGGTCGCCCGGCGGCTGGACACCGGCGAACTGACGGCCGGGCAGCCGGTGGCGATCCTCCCCGAGGACGTCACCGGCGGCACCGGCCTGCTCGGCCGGCTGAGCCGACCCGGCTGGACGGTGGAGGACCTGGCCTGGCTGACCGCCGCGGTCAGCGACAACACCGCCACCAACGCGCTGCTGCGGCTGGTCGGCCGGCCGGCCACCGCGGCGCTGGCGAAGGGACTCGGACTGGAACGGCTCACCCTGCACGACCGGGTGCGCGACGAGCGCGGGCCGGGCGTCCCGCCGGTCTTCGCCACCGGCACCGCCGGGGACCTGGCCCGCCTGGTCGCCCATGCGGTCCGGGGCACCATGGCGACCCCGGCCGCCTCGGCCCGGCTGCTCGGCTGGATGCGCGCCAACACCGACCACGGCCTGGTGCCCGCGCTGATCGACCACGATCCGTACGCGCCCGGCTTCCCCGCGCCGCTGCCCGGCCGCCTGCTGGTGGCCAACAAGACCGGTACGGACACCGGGGTGCGGGCCGACGCGGGCGTGATCGTGGGTGCCCGGCGGGTGGCCTACGCCGTCGTCGCGCACTGGGACGTGGCGCTCGGGCCCAGCACCGAACGGGCCGCCGTGCACGCCATCCGGGACGTCGGCCGGGCCCTCGCGGCCTGGGCCCAGCGGCCTGCCCCGCACTGACCGGCGGCCTGATTCCCCGGAGCCGCCGGGGGGCCAGGCCGGGGGATCAGGACCACTGCATGTCGAGCAGGGCCTCGATCTCCCCGGCCGCGGCGCCGAGTTCGGCGAGGAAGGCCCGCAGCACCGGGTTGCGGTTGGTGGCCCGGGTGGCCACCCCGATCCGGCGGTGCAGCTGCGGGTGGTCCAGCCGGCACACGTGCACCCCGGCGCTCGCACCGGCGCTGTCGGCCAGGCCGAGCG
This sequence comes from Kitasatospora sp. NPDC004799, assembly GCF_040609095.1. Taxonomy (NCBI): domain Bacteria; kingdom Bacillati; phylum Actinomycetota; class Actinomycetes; order Kitasatosporales; family Streptomycetaceae; genus Kitasatospora; species Kitasatospora sp. NPDC004799. Next base: position 9,384 of record NZ_JBEXJK010000255.1, on the reverse strand, counting down.
CCGGGATCAGCGCGACGCCCATGCCGGCCCGGGCGAGGTTGATGGTCACCTGGTAGTGGTCGCTGCGGCAGCGCACCCGGGGGCGGAACCCCTCGGCCGCGCAGGCGCGTTCGAGCACCGGCTCGCCGGTGCTGCCGCCGTGGGTGCCGATCCAGCTCTCGCCCTCCAGCTCGGCCAGCCGTACCACCGAGCGCCGCCCGAGCCGGTGCCGCAGCGGCACCACGACCAGCTGCGGCTCCTCGAAGTACATCCGCACGTCCACCGCCGCCCGGCGGCACCACGGGTCCAGCGGGTGCTCGAAGACGACGGCCGCGTCCAGCCGGCCGGCCTCCAGGTCCGGGACCAGCTCGTGCGGCTGGCCCATGATGAGCTCCACCTCCACCTGCGGGTTCCCGGGGGCGAACGCGGTCAGCGCCCGGGGCAGCAGGTCCAGCCCGGCGGAGGCGAAGAAGCCGATCCGCAGCACGCCGGCCGCGCCCTGGGCGTGCGCCCGCAGGTCGTCCCGGGCGACGGCCATCAGATCGGCGATCGCCTGGGCGTGCTCGGCCAGACGGACCCCGGCGGGTGTCAGGCGCAGGGACTGCGGACCCCGTTCCACCAGCGCGACGCCCAACTCCTGCTCCAGGCGGGCGAGCTGGTGCGAGACGGCGGACGGGCTCAGGTGCAGGGCCTGCGCCGCGGCCACGATGGTGCCCCGGCGGGCGATCTCCAGCAGGACGAGCAGTCGGGCGCTGTTCAGCATCGGCCCAGGTTAGACGGCATGCGCCGGCTGGGCGACCTGCTCGGCGACCGGCACCGCCGGGCCGTCGGCGGCGGCCACGTCCAGCCGGAGCAGGTCGTGCTCGGTCTCCCGGCGCACCACCGGGCGGGCCTCGCCGTCCCGGACGAAGACCACGGCGGGCCGCGGCAGCTTGTTGTAGTTGGACGCCATGGCGTAGCCGTACGCGCCGGTCACCGGGGTGGCCAGCAGATCGCCGATCCGCAGGTCGGCGGGGAGCGCGGCGTCGTCGATGATCACGTCGCCGCTCTCGCAGTGCTTGCCGACCAGCCGGGCGCGCCACGGCCGGGGCGCCTCGGGGCAGCGCGGCAGGAAGGCCTCGTAGCGGGCGCCGTACAGGGCGGGGCGCAGGTTGTCGCTCATCCCGCCGTCCACACTGACGTAGGTGCGCACGCCCTCGATCCGCTTGACGGTGCCGACCCGGTAGAGGGTCAGCCCGGCCGGGGCGGCGATCGAGCGGCCGGGCTCGACGCCGACCGCGCCGCTCCAGCCGGCGCCGCGCACCGCCGCGCGGACCCGCTCGGCCCAGGCGGCGAAGGACGGGGCGCTCTGCCCGCTCTGGTACGCCACGCCCAGGCCGCCGCCGACGGTCAGCCGGCGCAGGCCGTGCTCCACCGCGAACCGGGCCACCGCGGCGGCGCCGTCGGCCAGTTCGGCCGGGTCCAGCACCTGGGAGCCGACGTGGGCGTGCACGCCCTCCAGCCGTACGGCGGCGGAGCGCTCGGCCCGGCGCACCGCGGCCGCGGCGGCGCCGTCAGCCAGGCCGAAGCCGAACTTGGAGTCGTGGCCGCCCGTCCGGATGGCCTGGTGGGCGCCGGCCGCGACCCCCGGCGCCACCCGCAGCTGGACCCGGGCCGGGGGCAGGCCCTCCTCGTGGTGCAGCCGCTCGATCCGGTCCAGCTCGTCGAAGCTGTCCACCACGACGTGCCGCAGGCCGACGGTCAGCGCGGTGCGCAGCTCGGCCTCGTCCTTGTTGTTGCCGTGCAGCACGATCCGGTCCGGGGCCACCCCGGCGTACAGCGCGGTGCGCAGCTCCCCGCCGGAGGCGACGTCCAGCAGCAGGCCCTCCTCGGCGGCGAGGCGGGCCATCGCGGTGCAGAGGAAGGCCTTGGAGGCGTAGGCGACGTTGTCCCGGCCGAAGGCGGCCACGGCCTCGCGGCAGCGCCGGCGCAGGTGCTCCTCGTCGTAGACGAACAGCGGCGTGCCGAACCGGCGGGCCAGCTCCTCCAGGAGCACCCCGCCGACGGCCAGGCCCCGGGGGCGGAACTCGGCGGTGAGCGGCAGCAGGCCCGGATCGACGGGCGGCAGGGCTGGCGACGCAGGGGACAAGGGTTCCTCCCGGGAGCTGGCTGGCCCCGCCCATCCTCGGCCCTGCGGGAGGGGGCGGGAAAGCGCATTGTTCCGGCCCTGAGCAGTACCGAAACCGATGCTCGTGCCATGGCCGGGCGTTGCATCCAAGCTTGTATCTACGGTGCTGCGGTGTGCTCCATGGCCGACACCCCGCCCCCGCCCGCGTCCCGGCCGCGGACCGCGCGTACGAACTGACCAAGGACCTCATCCTCGGCGGCGGCCTGCCCGGCGGCACGCTGATCAGCGAGGGCGAGATCGCCGAGCGCGCCTCGCTCAGTTACCGGTGAACTCCCCATCTACGCCGGGCGGTTCCTCACCGGCACAGCCGTCGGCATCGCGATGGCGGTCGGCACCAGCTGGGTCAAGGAGCTCTCCCAGGCCCGCACGACCCGGCTGCCGACCCGGGGGCCGGCGCCCGCCGCGCCTCGCTCGTCCTGACCCTCGGCTTCGGCCTCGGCGCCGGGGTGGCCGGCGCGCTCGCCAGCCTCGCCGTGATCACCCTCTCCGCCCGCCGAACCGCCCCCGACCCCTGCCCGGGTGCCCCCTCGTCCTGCTGATCGCCGGTCGGCTCACGATGCGAACCGATCACAGCGCGAAGCACGAGTGGCCGGGACGCGTCCGATACCGGTCGATCGACGGGAGGGCGGCATGGTCTGGGGGAGAATCACCGGGGGAAGGAGACACGTCGTGAGTACGGCACACCATGTCCCTGGCGACTACAGCACCGTCAGTGACCCCGAGAAAGCGTTGAAGTACGCGATCCGGCACATCGCGGGCGACCGTACCGAGATCATCGAGGGAGTCATCACCCCCAAGTCGCCGTCATGGGCGCACGAGTCCGCCGCCGAGATCGTCCGTCGCCAGCTCGGCCCCCGGATGGACGAGCTCGACCTGGTGTCCGGTTCCGGCAATCTCGATCTGCCCGGCAGCGAGAACTGGTACATCCCGGATCTGGCCATCGTGCCCGCCGAACTCGCCATCAAGACCGAGGGTGCGCTGCTGCCCGACCAGACCCTGCTGATCGTCGAGGTCAGTTCTCCGTCGAACGCGGAGACCGACCGTGTCGTCAAACGCCGTCGCTACGGCCAGTACGGCGCTCCGCTCTACCTCCTGGTCGACCGGCAGAACCGCAGCTGCACCCTCTACAGCGAGCCGACCCGCCTCGGGTACGCCGCCGAGAGCGGGCCCCACCCCTTCGGCACGCCCGTCCACCTTCCGGCGCCCTTCGACCTGGACCTCGACACCACGCGTCTGTAGCTACACCGCAGCCCCTTCCGGCGGGCGGGCGTGGGGTGGGAGGCCGGTGGTGAGGTCCTCGACCAGGAGGCGCCAGGCGATGGCGTCGGCGGCGGCGCGGAGTTCGGGGCTGCGGGGGCGGCCGGCGTCGGCGTCGAGGCGGGCGTTGAGCCAGTCGGACCAGGCCCGGGCGAGGGCGCGGACCTCCTGGGTGCCGGCCTCGGTGAGGGAGAGGCGGTCGCCGTCGCGGAGCAGGTGGCCCTCGGCGGTCATCCGGTCGAAGACCGGCTCCAGGACCTCGGGCGGCACCCGCTTGCGGGCGGCGACGAGGTCGAGCGAGGCGTGGCCGACGGCCTTGGTGTGGCCGGCCACCTCCATCAGCGCCCAGGCCCCGGCGAGGTCCACCCGGGTGCCGGCGGTGGAGACGATGGTCCGGACGGTGTCGAGGTCGACGCCGCGCACGATCTTGCAGACCGAGTACTCCAGGTGCGGGTCGGAGTCGGCGGTGGTCGGCTGGGCGAAGCCCTCGCCCATGTCGGTGGAGCCGGCCCGGGCGGTGTCGCGCAGCTGCACCTGCTTGAGGAAGAGCGCCACCACGAAGCCGACCACGGCCACCGGGATGGTCCACAGGTACACGGTGTGCAGGGCGTCGGAGTAGGCCTGGACGATCGGCGCGGCCTGGTCGGCCGGCAGCCGGTGCAGGCCCTGGGGGCTCTCCGCGGCGCGGCCCAGCACGGCCGGGTCGGCGCCGGTGAGCCGGGCGGCGGTGCCGATCCCGTCGGCGAGCTCGGTCTTCAGGCTGTTGGCGTAGATGGTGCCGAACACCGCGGTGCCGAAGGAGCTGCCGATGGTGCGGAAGAACGTCACCCCGGAGGTGGCGGTGCCGAGGTCGGCGTAGTCCACGGTGTTCTGCACGGCGATGGTGAGCACCTGCATGCTCAGCCCGATGCCGGCGCCGAGCACGAACATGTAGAGCGAGGCCAGCGCCGTCCCGGTGCCGGGTTCGAGCCGGGAGAGCAGGTAGAGCCCGACGGCCATCACGGCGGTGCCGACGATCGGGTACACCCGGTACTGCCCGGTCTTGCTGACCGCGTTGCCGCTCGCGATCGAGGCGATCAGCAGACCGAGGACCATGGGCAGCGTCCGGACCCCGGAGACGGTGGCCGAGTCCCCGTCCACGTACTGGAGGAAGGTCGGCAGGAAGGTCAGCGCGCCGAGCATGGCGAAGCCGACGATGAAGCTGAGCACCGAGCAGACCGTGAACACCGGGTTGCGGAACAGCCGCATCGGCAGCATCGGTTCGGCCGCCCGGGTCTCCGCCCAGCAGAACAGGCCGAGCGCCAGCGCGCCGCCGGCGAACAGGCCGATGATCACCCCGGAGCCCCAGGCGTACTGGTTGCCGCCCCAACTGGTCGCCAGGATCAGCGCGCCGGCGCCGGCCGCGACCAGCACGATGCCCAGGTAGTCGACGACCGGGCGGGTCGCCGAGCGGACCGAGGGGATGGTCCGGGCGGCCGCGGCGACCACCACGACCGCGATCGGCACGTTGACGTAGAACGCCCAGCGCCAGGACAGGTGGTCGGTGAACAGCCCGCCGAGCAGCGGCCCGATCACCGTGGCCACGCCGAACACCGCGCCGATCGCGCCCTGGTACTTGCCGCGCTCGCGCAGCGGGATGACGTCCGCGATCAGCGCCATGGCGGTGACCATCAGGCCGCCCGCGCCGATGCCCTGCACGGCCCGCCAGGCGATCAGCAGGGTCATGTCGGTGGCCAGGCCGCACAGGAATGAGCCGCCGACGAAGACGATCGCCGAGATCTGGAACAGCAGCTTGCGCCCGTACAGGTCGCCGAACTTGCCGGCCAGCACGGTGGCCACCGTTTCGGCCAGCAGGTAGGAGGTCACCACCCAGGACATGTGGGCGGCCCCGCCGAGGTCGGCGACGATGGTGGGCAGGGCGGTGCCGACGATGGTCTGGTCCAGGGCGGCCAGCAGCATGCCGAGCACGATGGTGGCGAAGACGACGTTCCGCTGCCGGACGTCCAGCACCGGCGGGGCGGAGGGCGCGGTCTCGGTGGCGACGGTCATGCCGTCAGCCTCCGGGGTGCGGGCGGCGGTCGCGATCCGGTTCGGCCGTTCGAGTGAAGTCGGGCGGGCGCGGGCCCGGTCGCGCTCTGGTTGCGCCCGCTTGTGCCCTCGCCGACGGCCGGCCCGGAGGCCCCGGTGGCGGCCTGGGTGGCGGCCTGGGACGGGCCGGGCGACGATGGGCCGGACGAGGCCGACCGAACCCGGCCGAGGGCGAACGAGGCCCGACGAGGCCCACCGTGGCCGACCGACGGCCGGCCGCGGACCAGGACGCCCCGGCCTCCGGGAAGAGGCTCCCATGAACGCCGACCCCCCGTGCAGCACCGCGCACCCGACGCGGTCCGGCGCCACCGCCGTGGGCGGCCGGGCCGCCGTCCGGCGCTGGCGGGCCCTCACGGTCTGCCTGGTCGCCGGGTTCATGACCCTGCTGGACGTCAGCATCGTCAACGTCGCCCTGCCGACCGTACGGGCCGGCCTGGGGATGTCCGACAGCGGCCTGCAGTGGGTGCTCAGCGGCTACGCGCTGGCCTTCGGCCTGGTGCTGGTGCCCGCCGGGCGGCTCGGCGACGCGCGCAGCCGGCGGGCCGTCTTCCTCGCCGGGCTGGCCCTGTTCACCGCGGCCAGCGCGCTCGCCGGGGCGGCGCAGAGCCAGGAGTGGCTGGTGCTGGCCCGGCTGTTCCAGGGCGCGGCCGGCGGGGTGCTGGTGCCGCAGGTGTCCGGCTTCATCCAGGTGCTGTTCCAGGGCGCGGACCGCGGCCGGGCGTTCGGCGCGCTGGGCGCGACCATCGGGCTGTCCACCGCCGTCGGGCCGCTGCTCGGCGGGCTGCTGATCCACCTGGTCGGCCCGCAGGACGGCTGGCGCTGGGTGTTCCTGGTCAACCTGCCGATCGGCGTCGCCCTGCTGCCGATCGCCCACCGGCTGCTGCCCGCGCCCCCGCCCGCCGCCCAGCGCGCCGGGCACCGGGACTTCGACCCGGTCGGCGTGCTGCTGCTCGGCGCCGGGACGGTCGCGCTGCTGCTGCCGTTCGTCCAGGCGCAGCAGTGGCACGGCTCGACGCGCTGGCTGCTGCTGCCGCTGGCGGCGGTGCTGCTGCTCGTCTTCGTCGGGTGGGAGCGGCACTACGGGCGGCGGCGCGAACCGCTGGTGAGCATGGCGCTGTTCGCGGTGCGCCCCTACGCGGCGGGGGTGCTGCTGTCGCTGGTGTACTTCGCCGGGTTCACCGCGATCTTCTTCATCTTCACGCTCTACCTCCAGGCGGGCCTGCACTACTCGGCGCTGACGGCGGGCCTGGCGATCACGCCCTTCGCGGTCGGTTCGGGGGTGGCCGCGGCGCTCGGCGGGCGCCTGGTGGGCCGGCTGGGACGGCGGCTGGTGGTGGCCGGTCTGGTGCTGGTGCTGACCGGGCTGCTGGCCTCCGCGCTCGCGGTGCAGCTGTGGTCGGGGCCCCGGGTGGGCTGGACGACGGCGCTGCCGCTGCTGGTCGCCGGGGCGGGCAGCGGGCTGGTGATCGCCCCGAACCAGACGCTGACCCTCCAGCAGGTGCCGGTGGCCCGGGCGGGCAGCGCCGGCGGGGTGCTGCAGACCGCGCAGCGGGTCGGCTCGGCGGCGGGCATCGCCGTCGTCGGCTCGGTGTTCTTCGCCCACGCCGCCGGTCCCCGCCCGGACTGGGCGCTGGCCTTCCAACTGGGCGTGACGGTCGCGGCCGGCCTGGTGCTGGCGGCCCTGCTGGTGGCGGTCGCCGACATGGCCTCGGGCCGGGGGAGTTTCCGGGCCGCCGGGCCGCGGGTAGGGGACGGGCCGTGACGGACGCCCGAACGGACTTCCTGGCCGCCGCCGGTGCGGCCGGCGAGCTCTTGCGCCGCCCCGAGGTGGCCGACTCCTGGCAGCGGCCGAGCGCGCTGGCGGGGTGGAGCGTCGGCGGGCTGGCCGGGCACCTGGCCTACCAGGTCCTCTGCGTACCGGAGTTGCTGGCCGCCGCCGTCCCGACGGAGCCGATGGTCGGCCTGCTGGACCACTACGCCCGGTCGGCCTGGGTCGGTGCCGCGCTCGACGCGGACATCAACGTCCGGATCCGGCAGGGCGGCGAGGCCTTCGCGGCCGACGGGCCGGCCGCGCTGCACCGCCGGCTCGCCACCGTGCTGCCGGAGCTCGCGGCCACCCTGGCGGCGGCGGACGGCACCCGGCCGGTGCGGCTGCCGTTCTGGGGGCCGTGGTCGCTCGCCCTCGACGACCTGCTGGCGACCCGGACGATGGAACTGGCCGTCCACGGCGACGACCTGGCGGTCAGCGTCGGGCTGCCGACCCCCGAACTGCCGTCGGGCGCCGCCGAGTCGGTGCTCGGCCTGCTCACCCGGCTGGCCGTCCGGCGGCACGGCCAGGCGGCGGTGCTGCGGGCGTTCAGCCGGGCCGAGCGGGCGCCGGGGAGCATCGCGGCGTTCTGACACTCCTGGGACGGTCGCTGACACTCCTGGGACGGTCGGGTCCCGGCCGGGCCGTCAGTGGTCCCGGCGGTGGATCGCGACCGCCGCGACGGCCACCGAGGCCAGCGACCACACCGCGAAGGTGACCCAGGCACCCGTGACGGTGGCCGGGTACGCGGACGGGCGCAGGCCCGCCAGGGTGGTCCGGGCCAGCCGCTGCCAGGCGGGCAGCGGCAGGGCGTGCAGCAGGTCGGCGGTCCAGCGGTAGCGCTCGGTGACCAGCGACGGGACGAAGAACAGCACCGCGACGGTGGCCACCACGGCGCCCGCGCCGTGCCGGAGCAGGGCGCCGAGGCCGAGCCCGACCAGTGCGCAGACCGGTCCGAACAGCACCGCCGCCGCGACGTACCGCAGCGCGACCGGGTCGGTGACGGACTGTCCGATGCCGGTCCCGGACAGGATCGCCTGGCTCGCGCCGAAGGAGACGCCGACGGTGAGCACCCCGTAGCCGAACAGCACGGCGGCCAGGACGCCGGCCTTGGCGGCGAGCACCGCCCGGCGGTTCGGCACGGCGGCCAGTGTGGTGCGGATCAGCCCGGTCGCGTACTCGCCGGTGACGACGGTCGCGCCCAGGCCGCCCGCGACCAGCATCAGGATGTCGGCGGAGGCGAGGTTGAACGCGTCGTTCAGCGCCACCTGCGCCATGAGCACGGGGTCGCCGTCCCCCGGCGTCCAGTGGTCGCGGGTGTACAGCGCGGACTTGAGGTTGGCGGCGACGATCGCCACGGCGCTGAGGCCGAGCACCCAGGGGACCGAGCGCAGCGACCAGAACTTGATCCACTCGGCGGCCAGCAGGTCGGCGAAGCGGGCGCGCGGCTCGGTGGTGCGGGCGCGTGGCTCGGTAGGGGCGGGACGGGCGGCGGTGCGGGCGGGGCGGGCGGTGGCGCTCAACGGGGCTCTCCGGCGGGGTACTCGACGCTGTCGGCGGTCAGGTCCATGAACGCCTCCTCCAGGGAGGCGCCCACGGTGGTCAGGGCGTGCAGCAACAGCCGCTGTTCCAGGGCGAGTTCGCCGATCCGGGCGGCGTCCAGGCCGCGCACCGCGAGAGCGCCGTCCGGGCCCGGGCGGACGTCCGCCCCGGCCGCCGTCAACACGGCCGCCAGCCGGCCGGGTTCGGCGGCCCGGACGGTGACGGCGGCCCGGCCGGCCCGGGCGGCGAACCCGCTCAGGCTCTCGTCGGCGAGCAGCCGGCCGCGTCCGATCACCACCAGGTGGTCGGCGGTGTGCTCCATCTCGGCCATCATGTGGCTGGAGACGAGGACCGTGCGGCCCTCGTCCGCGAGCCGCCGGAACAGCCCGCGCAGCCAGCGCACACCCTCCGGGTCCAACCCGTTCAGCGGCTCGTCGAAGAGCAGCACCGGCGGGTCGCCGAGCAGCGCCCCGGCGATGCCGAGCGCGGGGCCCCCGATACACTCGCACGGTCGCATCCGGAGCAGGCACGAGGGAAACAGAAC
>NZ_JBEXJK010000254.1:0-11902 GCF_040609095.1 Kitasatospora sp. NPDC004799 | reverse complement strand
GGTCATCACCGCGATGGACATCTCCATCTGCTTCGCGGACTTCCCCACCGAGAAGATCGGCGAGACCACCCGCGCCTACCGCCAGCTGGGCATCGGCTACGCCAACCTCGGCGCCCTGCTGATGGCCACCGGCCACGCCTACGACAGCGAGGGCGGCCGCGCCCTGGCCGGCGCCATCACCTCGCTGATGACCGGCACCGCCTACCGCCGCGGCGCCGAACTCGCCGGTGTGGTCGGCCCGTACGACGGCTACGCCCGCAACGCGGCCCCGCACCAGCAGGTCATGAAGCAGCACGCCGACGCCTCGCTGGACGCCGTCTCGGTGGACGACCTGGACGCCCCGGTCTGGCTGGCCGCCAACAAGACCTGGCAGGACGTGCTGCGGATCGGCGCGCAGAACGGTTTCCGCAACGCCCAGGCCTCGGTGCTCGCCCCGACCGGCACCATCGGCCTGATGATGGACTGCGACACCACCGGCGTCGAGCCCGACCTGGCCCTGGTCAAGTTCAAGAAGCTGGTCGGCGGCGGCTCGATGCAGATCGTCAACGGCACCGTCCCGCGCGCCCTCAAGCGCCTCGGCTACCAGGACGAGCAGATCGAGGCGGTCGTCGCCCACATCGCCGAGCACGGCAACGTGGTGGACGCCCCGGGCCTGAAGACCGAGCACTACGAGGTGTTCGACTGCGCGATGGGCGAGCGCACCATCTCGCCGATGGGGCACGTGCGGATGATGGCCGCGATCCAGCCGTGGATCTCGGGCGCCATCTCCAAGACCGTGAACATGCCGGCCTCGGCGACCGTCGAGGACGTCGAGGAGATCTACTTCGAGGCGTGGAAGATGGGCGTCAAGGCGCTCGCCATCTACCGCGAGAACTCGAAGGTCGGCCAGCCGCTCTCGGCCAAGAAGAAGGACGCCGAGGAGAAGGCCGAGCAGGCCGAGGCCCCGGCCGCCGCGGTCGAGAAGGTGGTCGAGTACCGCCCGGTCCGCAAGCGCCTGCCCAAGGGCCGTCCGGGCATCACCACCTCCTTCACGGTCGGTGGCGCCGAGGGCTACATGACCGCCAACTCCTACCCGGACGACGGTCTGGGCGAGGTCTTCCTGAAGATGTCCAAGCAGGGCTCGACCCTCGCGGGCATGATGGACGCCTTCTCCATCGCCGTCTCGGTCGGCCTCCAGTACGGCGTGCCGCTGGAGACCTACGTCTCGAAGTTCACCAACATGCGCTTCGAGCCGGCCGGTCTGACCGACGACCCGGACGTGCGGATGGCGCAGTCGATCGTCGACTACATCTTCCGCCGCCTGGCGCTCGACTTCCTGCCGTTCGAGACCCGCTCGGCGCTCGGCATCCACTCCGTCGAGGAGCGCCAGCGCCACCTGGAGACGGGTTCGTACGAGCCGCTGGAGACCGAGGAGCTCGACACCGAGTCGCTCGCCCAGTCCGCCCCGGTCGCCCCCAAGCCGGCCGTCACCCCGGCCCCGGCCGTCGAGGCGCCCAAGGCGGCGGCCCCGAAGCAGGCCCACAACTCCACGGAGCTGATGGAGATCCAGCTCGGCCTCAACGCCGACGCCCCGCTCTGCTTCTCCTGCGGCACCAAGATGCGCCGCGCCGGCAGCTGCTACCTCTGCGAGGGCTGCGGCTCCACCAGCGGCTGCAGCTGATCACGCTCGACCCCGGTGTTCACCTCCTGAGGTGAACCCCTGAAGCGGGGCGAGGACTTCACGGTCCTCGCCCCGCTTTTTTGTCGGTGGGGGTTGCTTGGCTGCGCACATGGTGACAGGAGCAGGGAAGCGAGCACCGCGCCGACCGCCGGCGGCGGAGATCACCCCGGAGACCCCGATCTGGTGCCCGGCGTGCCAGGAGTTCCAACCGGCCTCCGAGTTCCCGAGGAACGCGAGCAAGCCGAGTGGCCTGCAGGGTGAGTGCAAGGGGGCGGTCAGGGCGAGGGCGGCGAGGCCGGAGGTTCGGGAGGCCACGAACCGGGCTCGGCGGAACAAGTGGAAGCGGCCGGAGGCCCGGGCGGTCGCGCTGGAACAGCAGCGTGCTCGGCGGGAGCGGCTCGGTGCGGGGCACGATCTGCGCAGATCACGGGCCAGGCTTCAGGCCGTGGTGACCGAGTGGAAGTCCAGCGGATGCGTCGACTGCGGCTTCGTTGACGTGCGAGCCCTTGATCCCGACCACCTGGACCCGGCGCAGAAGACAGGGACGATATCCCGCCTCGTGCAGTTGTGCGTCAGCAAGGACCGGCTGCTGGCGGAGCTCGCCAAGTGCGAGGTCCGCTGTGCCCGCTGTCATCGCTTGCGCACGATGGGGCAGCGCGGGCGTTCGACGAAACGGCTGCCGCCGTCCTGGGCCAGCAGAGTGGAGTCCCAGGAGCGGAACGACCGGTTGAAACTGGCACGGGGCTGCGCGGACTGCGGTTGGCGGGGATGGGCGCGCGGGCTCGATTGGGACCACGTGCGCGGCGTCAAGGCGGCAAGTGTGTCGCAGCTGATCGCTGACCGGAGGCCGTGGCCGGAGGTCGCGGCGGAGATCGTCAAATGCGAGGCCGTGTGCGCGAACTGCCACCGCATCCGGACCGCGGTGAGGCGGGCTCGGAGGACTCAGGACGAGCCCTCGGTTGCCGATGTCACGGACGGGGGCGGTGTCCGGTCGGTAGGGGGGACGGCTTTTCCGAGAGGAGTGGTGCGGTGATGGGGACGGTGCTGGTGACCGGGGCGACGGGGACGTTGGGGCGGGAGGTGGTGCGGCTGCTGGTGGCGCGCGGGGTGGCGGTGCGGGGGCTGAGCCGGCGGGCGCGGGGCGGCGGTGACGGGGTCGAGTGGGTGGTCGGGGACCTGGTGAGCGGGGCCGGGATCGCGGAGGCGGTGGCCGGGGTCGAGGTGGTGGTGGACTGCGCGACCACCCAGCGGAAGGCCGACCTGGCCGGAGTCCGGACGCTGGTGGCGCGGGCCCGGGAGGCCGGGGTGCGGCACCTGGTGTACGTGTCGATCGTCGGGATCGACCGGGTGCCGCTCGGGTACTACCGGACGAAGCTGGCCTGCGAGCGGGTGGTGCGGGAGTCGGGGCTGGGCTGGACGGTGCTGCGGGCGACGCAGTTCCACGACCTGCTGCTGCGGATCTTCGACGCCTCCGCCCGGCTGCCGGTCCTCCCGGTGCTGAGCGGGGTGGGGTTCCAGCCGGTGGACGTGCGGGAGGTGGCCGCGGCGGTCGCGGAGCTGGCGGGGGAGGAGCCGGCCGGCTTCGCGCCGGAGGTGGGCGGCCCGCGGGTGCGCTCGTACCGGGAGCTGGCCGAGGCCTACCTGCGGGCGGCGGGCAGGCGCCGCCCGCTGCTGCCGCTGCGCCTCCCGGGCGCGGTCGGCCGCGGCCTGCGGTCGGGCGGCAACCTGACGCCGGACCGGGCGGTGGGCCGGGGGACCTTCGAGGAGGCGCTGGAGCGGCATTTCGGCTGAGCGCCGCAGCTGTCAACCAGGGTTGACATTCCTGCGAGTGTCAACCAAAGTTGACAGCATGAGCGAGAGCGGAGAGCTCGCGGCCGCCGCGAGCAGTCGTGATCCCGCCGTGGGGCTCCGGGCGGTCCGCGCCCTGCGCGATCTGGCGGACCGGCTGGAGGGGCTCCAGGTGGGCAACGCCCGGTCGCAGGGCTGGTCCTGGCAGGACATCGCGGTCTGCCTCGGGGTGACCAGGCAGGCGGTGCACAAGAAGTACGCGAGGCGGGGCACCCCAGGCGATCGGGACGGAGGCTGAGCGATGTTCGAGCGTTTCACCGGAGCGGCGCGGCAGGTGGTGGTCACGGCGCAGCAGGAGGCGAGGGAGCTGCGGCACGGCCACGTCGGGACGGAGCACCTGTTGCTGGCGATCCTGGCGTGCGCGGAGGACCCGGCGGCCGGCGTCCTGGCCGGGATGGGCCTGGACCACGAGACGGCGCGCCGCGCGGTGGTCCGACTGCTCGGGCCGGGCGACGACGCCGAGGCCCTGGCCTCGATCGGCGTGGACCTGGACGCCGTCCGGGCCGCGGTGGAGTCGGCCTTCGGGGAGGGCGCGTTGGACGCGCCGGCGGACGAGGGGCCCCGGCGGCGGGGCTGGTTCCGGTCCGGGGAGCCGAAGCCGGTGCGCAGTCCCTTCAGCCCCCGGGCGAAGAAGGCGCTGGAGCTGTCGCTGCGCGAGTCGCTCCGGCTGAAGTCGGGGGAGATCGCGGTGGGTCACCTGCTGCTCGGGGTGCTGCGCGAGGGCGAGGGGCTCGGCGCGCGGGTGATCGCCGACCACGGGTTGGACCTGGACACCCTGCGGCGCGCGGTCGAAGGGCGGCTGGGGCGGGCGTCCGGGGTGTGAACCGTGGCACTCGGGCGCGCGTCGGCGGCGTCGCCGGACGGTGTGGGCCGGGTGAAGCAGGAGATTGGTCGTCAACTGTCCGCTTGAGGCCTATGTCTGAATCGATATGATCGGCCGAAAGCGTGAACCGATCAGACGCCCGGCGACGTTTCGCGACGTCGCCGGGCGGTCTGGTATGCGCCCGACCAGCTGTCGGCGGCCGCAACCGTCGCCGACCCGCCGCCCGCGCCGCCGCCCGCCGACGTTGCCGAGGACCGCACCGATGAGAGAAGCCACCAGCCCCGACGGCCGATCGCGCCGCCGGCCCGCGCCGCGCACCGTCGCCCTGACCGCGGCGGCCGTGCTGCTGGCGCTGGTCGCCGCGCCGGTCGGCGTCGTCCGGGCGTTCGGCGCGCACCAGCCGCTCACCGCGCTCGCGGTGGCCGCCGTCACGGTGCTCTGGCTGATCGCCGTCGGCCTCGCCGCGGCCGGCGTCGAACGCACCCGCGCACTGACCGAGGAGCTGGCCGCGCAGCACGAGGAGACCCGGGCCGCGCTGGTCGCCGCGGGGACGGCCCGGCAGGCCGAGACGGCCGCCGCCGACCGCGCCGCCGCCGCGCTGGCCGAGCGGGACGCCGCCCGCACCGAGCGGGCCCGCGCCGAGACGGACGTCACCGCCGCGCACGCCGAGCTGGCCCGGCTGCGGGCCGAACTCGACGCCGAGCGGGCCGGGGCGGAGGCCGAGCGGGCCCGGGCCGAGGCCGAACGCGCCGAGCTGGCCCGGATCGCCGAGGGCGTGCTGCCCGAGGTGGTGACGAAGCTGCGGGCCGGCGCGGCCGTGGACAGCGCGCTGGCCGTCCACCGCAAGCACCCCCAGTACGCGCTGCTGCGCGCCGTCGGCGAGGAGATCGGCCGCGGCGAGCGGCTGCGGGCCGCCGCGCTCGCCGTCTGCGCGACCGCCGCCGGCCGGGTCCAGGCGCTGGCCACGAGCATGCACGCCGAGCTGCGCGAGATGCAGCACCGGCACGACGAGGAGGTCCTCGGCGACCTGCTGAGCCTGGACCACTCGACCGCCCAGGCCGGCCGGATGGCCGACAGCATCGCGGTGCTCACCGGCGCCCGCTCGGGCCGCCGCTGGGCCAAGCCGATCGCGGTGGAGTCGGTGCTGCGCGGCGCGCTCGGCCGGATCGGCGCCTACCAGCGGGTGCGGCTGCACAACGCCAGCTCCGCCGCCGTCGCCGGGTACGCGGCCGAGGGCGTGATGCACGCGCTGGCCGAACTGCTGGACAACGCCACCAACTTCTCCGCCCCGCCGGCCGAGGTGCACGTCTACGTCGAGGAGGTGCCCGCCGGGCTGGCGGTCACCGTCGAGGACAGCGGTCTGGGCCTGAGCGAGAGCTGGCTGCGCCGGGCCGAGCGGGCCGTCTCCGCCGAGCCGCTGGACCTCGCCACCCTCTCCGCCGGCACCCGGCTGGGGCTCGCGGTGGTCGGCACGCTGGCGCGCAAGCACGGGCTGCAGATCTCCTTCCGGCCGTCGGCGCGCGGCGGCACCGGGGTGGTGATGCTGATCCCGCAGCAGCTGGTCACCCACCCGGCACCGACCGCCACCCCGGCGCCCGTCCAGGCGTCCGTCCCGGCGCAGGCGCAGCCGACGGAGTCCACGCGCCCCGCGCTCACCTCGGCGCGCCCCGCGCCCGCCCCGCTGCCTCCGGCGCCCTCCGCGCCGCGCACGCCCGTCGGAACGCGCACCGCCACCGGGACGCAGGCCCCCGCCGGGAGGCAGACCGCCACCGCGCCCGCACTGCCGGCCGCGCCCGCCCGGATGACCGACAGCGGCCTGCCGCAGCGCCGACGCGGGCAGACGCTGGCCACCGCCACCCCCGTGGCGGACCGCACCGCGAAGCCCGCCCGCGGCGACGCGGCGAGCGCGGCCGCCCGGTTCGGCGCGTTCCGCCGGGCCGCCGCCCTTCCCGCCGCGGCCGAGCGGCCCCCCGCCGGGGCACCGACCACGGACCCCGACACCCTGCCCGACGCTTCCCCCGTCACCGAGAAGGACACCTGATGAGCAGCGCCACCGACCGCGACCTCGACTGGCTGTTGGAGAACCTGCTGGCGGCGACCCCCGGCACCCGGCACGCCCTGGTTCTCTCCGCCGACGGCCTCAAGCTCTGCCACACCGCCGGACTGAGCAACGACCAGGCCGACCAGCTGGCCGCCATCGCCTCCGGCCTCCAGAGCCTGGCGCACGGTGCCTCGATCGAGTTCGGCGACGGCAGCGGCGGCGTGCGGCAGTCGATGACCGAGTTCCACGGCGGCATCCTGTGCATCGTGGCGGCCGGCGAGGGCGCGCACCTGGCGGTCGTCACGGACGACGAGGCGGACGTCGGTGTGGTCGGCCACAACATGCACGGCCTGATCGAGCAGATCGGGGTCCGCCTCAGCGCACCCGCCCGGAGTGCGGAAACCGACGGGGGCGCCGACGGGGACGCCGCGCGAGAGAGCGCCGGCATATGAACGCGGGGCCGGTGCTGCCGGGCCGGGACGACGACCCGGACCGCCTCTACACGATCACCCGGGGCCGCAGCCGGGCGCCGGAGAACGCCTTCGACCTGGTCACCCTGATCGTCGCCGAGCGGCCGCCGGTGCCCGGGATGCAGTCGGAGCACGCCCGGATCCTGCGGATGTGCGAGGCCCCGACCGCCGTCGTGGAGGTGGCGGCGGAGCTGGCGCTGCCCGTCTCGGTGGTGAAGATCCTGCTCGCGGACCTGCTGGAGTCCGGGGCGGTCACCGCCCGCCACCCCCGGTTCGCGCCGAACAAGGCCCGGCTGCCCGACCTCGACACGCTGAAGCAGGTGCTGCATGGCCTCCAACGGCTCTGACGTCCGGCCCGCCGGCCCGCGCACCCCGCTGCGGGCGACCGCCGACAACGCGCTGAAGATCGTCGTGGTCGGCGGCTTCGGCGTGGGCAAGACCACCCTGGTCGGCTCGGTCAGCGAGATCCGCCCGCTGAACACCGAAGAGGTGATGACCAAGGCGGGCGAGGGCATCGACCCGGCCGGCGCCTGGGGCAAGCGCTCCACCACGGTCGCCTTCGACTTCGGCCGGATCACCCTGTCCGAGCGCCAGGTGCTGTACCTGTTCGGCGCGCCCGGGCAGGAGCGCTTCTGGTTCCTCTGGGACCGGCTGTTCAGCGGTGCCCTGGGCGCGGTCGTCCTGGTGGACACCCGGCGGCTGGAGGACTCCTGGTACGCGATCGACCGGCTGGAGCACCACGGCACGCCGTTCATCGTGGCCCGCAACAACTTCGGCGAGCCGGGCCACACCCTGGAGCAGGTCCGCGAGGCGCTGGACCTGCCGGCCGAGGTGCCGCTGGTGGACTGCGACGCGCGCGACCGGGAGTCCGGCAAGCGGGTGCTGATCGCGCTGGTCCACCACCTGGCCGCGCTGGCCGGGGCCGACGAGGCGGCGCTGAGCGTCGGGGCCGTCCCGGGCGTCGGGGCCGTCCCGGGCGCGGACGCCGCTCCGGGCACAGAGGCCGCTCCGGGCGTCGGGGCCGTCCCGGCCTCGCAGGTACCCCCGGCCGAGGAGCCCGCCCCGGAGGAAGCCCGTACCGCGATCTACGAGGAGAGCACCCCGTGACCGAGCCCGCCGCCACCCCGCCCCCGGGCTGCCCGGCGCACGCCGGCGCCACGCCGCTGTACGGGCCGCGCTTCCAGACCGACCCGTCCCAGCTCTACCGCGAGCTGCGCGCCGCGCACGGCCCGGTCGCCCCGGTCGAGCTGGCCGGCGGCGTGCCCGCGTGGCTGGTCATCGGCTACCGCGAGCTCCAGCAGGTGACCGGGCAGCCGCAGCTGTTCGGCCGTGACTCCAGCCGCTGGCACGCCTGGGCGACGCTGCCCGCCGACTGGCCGCTGAAGCCGATGATGGCGCCCGTCCCCTCGGTCCTCTACGCCGAGGGCGAGGAGCACGTCCGGCGCTCGCGCGCGGTCACCGACGCGCTGGCCGGGATCGACCCGTACGAGCTGCGCAAGCACGCCGAGGAGATCGCCGACCGGCTGATCGACGAGTTCGCCGGGCGCGGCGAGGCCGACCTGGTCGCCGAGTACGCGCACCGGATGCCGCTGCTGGTGCTGTGCCGGGTGCTCGGCCTGGACGAGGAGCAGGCGCCGCAGCTGATCACGGCGCTGCTGGCCATGCTGGACGGCGGTCCGGACGCGCCGGCCGGCGCCCAGCGGCTGCTGGAGCTGATGAGCGCGCTGGTCGAGGAGAAGGCCGAGTACCCGGGCGCCGACGTCGCCTCGCGGATGCTGGCGCACCCGGCCGGGCTGACCCACGACGAGGTGATGCGGGACCTGCGGGTGCTGCTGATCGCCGGCCACCAGCCGACCTCGTACTGGATCTCCAACGCGCTGCGGCTGATGCTCACCGACGAGCGGTTCGCCGCCTCGCTGGCCGGCGGCCGGCGCAGCATCAGCCAGGCGCTGAACGAGGCGCTCTGGGAGGACACCCCGACCCAGATCTTCGCCGGCCGGTGGGCGGTGCGCGACACCCAGCTGGGCGGCCAGCGGATCGGCGAGGGGGACATGGTCCTGCTCGGCTTCGCCGGGGCCAACGCCGACCCGGCGGTCCGGCAGGCGGACGGCCGCCCGGCGGAGGGGAACCGGGCGCACATGAGCTACTCGTACGGCGAGCACGGCTGCCCGTTCCCGGCGCAGGAGGCGGCCGAGGTGATCGCCACCACCGCGATCGAGGTGCTGCTCGACCGGCTGCCGGACCTGCGGCTGGCGGTGGCCGAGCACGCGCTGGTGTGGCGGCCGTCGGCCTGGGTGCGCGGGCTGGTGGCGCTGCCGGTCTCGTTCACCCCGGGCCACCCGGGCTGAGCCGCTGCCGGTTCCGTCCGCCTTCCCGTCCGATCCACCCACACCCGCCGTTCGAAAGAGAGTTGTCGATGACCGCTGCTCCGGCCCGAATCGTCCTCGACCCGCTGGCCCGCGACAACGCGGCCGAGGGCGCGCTGCTGCGGGCCGCCGGACCGGTGGTGCCGGTCGAGCTGCCCGGCGGGGTCGCCGCCTGGGCGGTGACGCAGCACGCCGCCGCGCGCGACCTGTTGACGGACGCCCGGCTGGTCAAGGACGCCGCCCACTGGGCCGCCTACCAGCGCGGCGAGGTGTCGAAGACCTGGCCGCTGATCGGTCTGGCGGTGCCCGGCCCGAGCATGGTGACCACCGACGGCGCCGAGCACCGCCGGCTGCGGGCGCTGGTCGCGCAGGCCTTCACCCCGCGCCGGGTGGAGCTGATGCGCCCGCGCGTCGAGGAGATCACCCACGCCCTGCTGGACGGCCTGGCGGCGGGCGAGCCGGTGGTCGACCTCAAGACGGCCTTCGCCTTCCCGCTGCCGATGACGATGATCTGCTCGCTGCTGGGCGTGCCGGAGTCGGACCACGGCCTGCTGCGCGACCTGTACGAGCGGTTCTTCGGCATCAAGCCGAACCCGGAGGGCATCCAGGCGACCGTCGCCGGACTGAACGCCTTCGTCAACGGCCTGGTGGCGAAGCGCCGTTCGGCTCCGGGCGAGGACCTGGCGAGCGTGCTGCTGGCGGCCGACACCGAGGGCGGGGCGCTGACCGACGCCGAGGCGGCGGCCACCCTGCGGGTGATCATCGCGGCCGGCCACGAGACCACGGTGAACCTGATCGGCAACGCGGTGCGGGCCCTGCTGGCCCACCCGGACCAGCTGGAGCTGGTGCGCTCGGGCCAGGTGTCCTGGGACGCGGTGGTGGAGGAGTCGCTCCGCTGGACGCCGCCGACCAGCAACTTCCTGTTCCGCTTCGCGGCGGCGGACATCCCGGTCGGCGACGTGGTGATCCCGGCCGGCGAGCCGGTGCTGGTCTCGTACAACGCGATCGGCCGCGACCCGCTCCAGCACGGGGTGACGGCCGAAGTCTTCGACATCACCCGGGACCCGTCCCGCCACCTGTCCTTCGGGCACGGCCCGCACGTCTGCCCGGGCTCCCCGCTGGCCCGGCTGGAGGCGGGGGTCGCGCTGCCCGCGCTGTTCGCGCGCTTCCCGGGCCTGTCGCTCGCGGTGCCGGACGGCGAGCTGCGGCCGAGTCCCTCGCTGGTGGTGAACAGCCTGCTGGAGCTTCCGGTCCGGCTGTTCTGACGGAATGTCATGTCGCAAGGCCCCGACCGGGTTTCGGGTCGGGGCCTTCGACTTCTGGTGATGGTGATCCGGGAAGTGCCTGGTCGCGGGTCACGGTCGGGACACCACCTGGTGAAGGTCGAACGTGGACCTTGGCGGGGGGCGGCGGCTGCGTTAACGTCTTCGATCAGTCCGGCCGCCGTTCGCCCGTGGTCCCGTCCGCGATGTCTGCTCGTGAGTTCCGCTCGTGATGTCCGTCCGCGATTCCCGTCCGTGATTCCCGTCCGCGATCCACCGCGGGCCCATCTCCGGTACAGCGCAATGTCGTTCAGCCACCGTCGGCAAGCACGCCCTGGCGAGGAGGACCGCATTGACCCCCAACCCGACCGCGCCGCATCCGAGGTACCGCCGCCGTCTGGCCGCCGTTCCGGCCCTGGTGGCGGCGCTGGCGCTGACCGCGGCCTGCTCCAACAGCTCCGGCGGTTCGGGTGGCGGCGGAGGCGGATCGGCCGCGTCGCTGTCCGGCGACTGCGCCAAGTACCAGCCGTACGCCGGACACTCCGGCACCACCGTGACGATGTTCGCCTCGATCCTGAGCCCGGAGTCGGACAACCTGGAGAAGTCCTGGGCCGAGTTCGCCAAGTGCACCGGGATCAGGATCAGTTACGAGGGATCGAACGACTTCGAGTCCCAGCTGCCGGTCCGGATCTCCGGCGGCAACGCCCCGGACTTCGCGATCATCCCGCAGCCGGGCCTGCTGGCGCAGATGGTGAAGAGCGGCAAGGTGGTGAAGCCGCCCGCCCAGACCGTCGCCAACCAGGAGCGGTGGAGCCCGATCTGGAAGACCTACGGCTCGGTCAACGGCACTTTCTACGCGGCCCCGATGAGCGCCAACATGAAGTCCCTGGTCTGGTACTCCCCGAAGGCCTTCAAGGCGGCCGGCTACGAGGTGCCCAAGACCTGGGCCGACCTGATGGCGCTCAGCGACCGGATCGCCAAGGCGGGCGGCGCCAGGCCGTGGTGCGGCGGCATCGCCTCCGGCACGGCCACCGGCTGGCCGGCCACCGACTGGCTGGAGGAGGTGGTGCTGGGCTCGTACGGCGGCGAGGTGTACGACCAGTGGGTCGGCCACCAGGTGAAGTTCTCCGACCCGAAGATCACCAGCGCGATGAAGACGGTCGCCGACTGGATGCAGAACCCGGCCTGGGTCAACGCGGGCTTCGGCGACGTGAAGTCGATCGCCACCACCACCTTCCAGGACGCGGGCACGCCGATCCTGAGCGGCAAGTGCCAGCTGCTGCAGCAGGCCTCGTTCTACGAGGCGCAGTGGCCCAAGGGCACCAAGGTCGGCCCGGACGGGGACGTCTTCGCCTTCCACCTGCCCGCGGTGAACCCGTCGGTCGCCAATCCGGTCGAGGGCGGCGGCGAGTTCCTGGCCGCGTTCTCCAGC
>NZ_JBEXJK010000253.1:0-12025 GCF_040609095.1 Kitasatospora sp. NPDC004799 | reverse complement strand
CTTCCGGCTGCCCGACATGCTCGCCAACCGCGCCGACGTGTGGAACCTCGGCGACGCCGTCGCCGGGCGCGAGGACCTCTTCGCGCTCAGCTTCGGCCGCCTCGCGCCCCGGCTGGAGCCCCGGGACGGTGTCCTCCCGCTGGCCCCGCCCGGCCGTGACCGGCCCGGTCGCGCCGGTGCGGCGGGGAAGGGCCGCGGCCGCGCCGTCCGGGCCGTGTAGCGTTCCGGACATGGATCGGGTTCAGTCAACCTCCCCGCAGCACCCCGCCGGGCCGCACGGCGGCGCCGACCGGACCGCCTCCTCGACCGGGGGCACCGGGCCGGACGGCGGGCCGGGCAGCCGCCGGGCGGCGGCGCAGCGCCAGCAGATGCGCCAGGACCTGGCCACGGCCGCGATGGAGCTGTTCGCCTCGCAGGGCTACGAGGAGACCACGGTCGACCAGATCGCGGCCGCCGCCGGGGTGGCCCGGCGCACCTTCTTCCGGTACTTCCGGTCCAAGGAGGAGGCGATCTTCCCGGACCACGACGACACCCTGGTGCGGGTGGCCGACCTGCTGGCCAGCGCCGAGCCGGAGGAGCACCCGCTGGACGTGGTCTGCCGCGGCATCAAGGAGGTGCTGCGGATGTACGCCTCCACCCCGGCGGTGTCGGTCGCGCGGTACCAGCTGATCCGTCAGGTCCCGGCGCTGCGCGAGCGGGAGATCGCCGTGGTGGCCCGCTACGAGCGGCTGTTCACCCGCTACCTGCTGGGGCGCTTCGACACCGGCGAGTCCATCCCGTCCGGCTGGCAGCGCGGCGGCGAGGACGACTCGATGCTGGCCGAGGTCTCGGCGGCGGCGGTGGTCGCGGCGCACAACCACGTGCTGCGGCGCTGGCTGCGGGCCGGCGGCCGGGGCGACGTGGAGGCGCAGCTGGACCACTCCTTCGAGGTGATCCGGCGGACCTTCTGGGCCGCCAGCGCGCCGGGCGCCAGACGCCGGGGATCACTGGTGGCACCGGGTGCCAGCGGGACCCCCGGGGACACCGGGGCGGAGAGCGCACTGAGTGCCAGTCCCGGAGGTGAGGTGCTCATCACAGTCGCCCGGACGGACGCTCCGCTGGACGTCGTGGTGGACAGCATCCGGGCCGCCCTGAGTGGCGCCCGGGAGGCATAGAGGCAGCATTTCCGCAGGTCAGGGCGATATCGAGGGCCCGCGTCGAGGAGTCGGCGCGGGCCCTTCGCATGCCCGCGCAACGCGCGCCGCACGGCCTCGGAAGCCGCCGGAATTCGTGACACCCGGTGTCTTTACGAGTGGCACAGGGTGCCACTACCTTGTTACCCACCAGTCGCGGCGCCGCGGCTCCCCACCTCGGCGCGCCGTCGTCCGGCGTTCCCACACCCCGGGAGCAGAGCCAGCCACGGCCCGGTCCGCCCGGGCGCCCAGCCTGACCCGCCCACCACCCACCTCAGCGAAGCCGGTGTCCGCTCCCGGCTCCCCCAGACGCCCTGTGCCCCTCACACAGGTACGCCTTCGGAGGCAGCCATGCAGGAAATCCTCGACGCGATCCTCAGCCCCGACAGCACGTCGGCGGACTTCGCGGCGCTCACGCTGCCCGAGTCCTACCGAGCGGTGACGCTCCACAAGGACGAGGAGCAGATGTTCGCGGGCCTCGACAGCCGCGACAAGGACCCCCGCAAGTCCCTTCACCTCGACGACGTCGCCCTGCCCGAGCTGGGCCCCGGCGAGGCGCTGGTCGCCGTCATGGCCAGCGCGGTGAACTACAACACCGTCTGGAGCTCGATCTTCGAGCCGGTCTCCACCTTCGGCTTCCTGGAGCGCTACGGGCGGCTGTCGCCGCTCACCAGCCGCCACGACCTGCCGTACCACGTGGTCGGCTCCGACCTGGCCGGCGTGGTGCTGCGCACCGGCGCCGGGGTCAACGCCTGGAAGCCGGGCGACGAGGTCGTCGCGCACTGCCTCTCGGTCGAACTGGAGTCCGCGGACGGCCACAACGACACGATGATGGACCCGGAGCAGCGCATCTGGGGCTTCGAGACCAACTTCGGCGGCCTGGCCCAGATCGCGCTGGTGAAGACCAACCAGCTGCTGCCCAAGCCCGCCCACCTCACCTGGGAGGAGGCCGCCTCCCCCGGCCTGGTCAACTCCACCGCGTACCGCCAGCTGGTCTCGCGCAACGGCGCCGGCATGAAGCAGGGCGACAACGTGCTGATCTGGGGCGCCAGCGGCGGCCTCGGCTCGTACGCCACCCAGTACGCGCTGGCCGGCGGCGCCACCCCGATCTGCGTGGTCTCCAACGACCAGAAGGCCGAGATCTGCCGCGCCATGGGCGCCGAGGCGATCATCGACCGCTCGGCCGAGGGCTACCGGTTCTGGAAGGACGAGAACAACCAGGACCCGCGCGAGTGGAAGCGCCTGGGCTCGAAGATCCGCGAGTTCACCGGCGGCGAGGACGTGGACATCGTCTTCGAGCACCCGGGCCGGGAGACCTTCGGCGCCTCGGTGTACGTCACCCGCAAGGGCGGCACCATCGTCACCTGCGCCTCCACCTCCGGCTACATGCACCAGTACGACAACCGGTACCTGTGGATGTCGCTCAAGCGGATCGTCGGCTCGCACTTCGCCAACTACCGCGAGGCCTTCGAGGCCAACCGCCTGATCGCCAAGGGGAAGATCCACCCGACCCTGTCCAAGGTCTACTCCCTGGAGGAGACCGGCCAGGCCGCCCTGGACGTGCACCACAACAAGCACCAGGGCAAGGTCGGCGTGCTCTGCCTGGCCCCCGAGGAGGGCCTCGGCGTCACCGACCACGAGCTGCGCGCGAAGCACCTGCCCGCCATCAACCGCTTCCGGAACGTGTGAGACGGATCAGATGACCGAGCCTCAGAACCGTGACCGCCCCTGGCTGATGCGCACCTACGCAGGCCACTCCACCGCGAGCGACTCCAACGCGCTCTACCGGCGGAACCTGGCGAAGGGCCAGACCGGCCTGTCCGTCGCCTTCGACCTGCCGACCCAGACCGGCTACGACTCCGACCACGTCCTCGCCCGCGGCGAGGTCGGCCGGGTCGGCGTCCCGGTGGGCCACGTGGGCGACATGCGCACCCTGTTCGACGGCATCCCGCTCGAACGGACCAACACCTCCATGACGATCAACGCCACCGCGATGTGGCTGCTGGCGCTCTACCAGGTGGTCGCCGAGGAGCAGGGCGCGGACATCGCCGCGCTCACCGGCACCACCCAGAACGACATCGTCAAGGAGTACCTGTCGCGCGGGACGCACGTCTTCCCGCCCGGCCCGTCGGTGCGGCTGATCACCGACATGATCGCCTACACGGTCGGCAGCATCCCCAAGTGGAACCCGATCAACATCTGCAGCTACCACCTGCAGGAGGCCGGGGCGACGCCCGTCCAGGAGATCGCCTACGCGATGTGCACCGCCATCTCGGTGCTCGACGCCGTGCGCGACTCCGGCCAGGTGCCGGCCGAGCGGATGGGCGAGGTGGTCGCCCGGATCTCCTTCTTCGTCAACGCCGGCGTGCGCTTCGTCGAGGAGATGTGCAAGATGCGCGCCTTCGCCCGGCTGTGGGAGAAGGTCACCCTGGAGCGCTACGGCGTCACCGACCCCAAGCAGCGCCGCTTCCGGTACGGCGTGCAGGTCAACTCGCTCGGCCTGACCGAGGCCCAGCCGGAGAACAACGTCCAGCGGATCGTCCTGGAGATGCTGGCCGTCACGCTCTCCAAGGACGCCCGCGCCCGGGCCGTCCAGCTGCCCGCCTGGAACGAGGCGCTCGGCCTGCCCCGGCCCTGGGACCAGCAGTGGTCGCTGCGCATCCAGCAGGTGCTGGCGTACGAGTCGGACCTGCTGGAGTACGGCGACATCTTCAACGGCTCCGAGGTGATCGAGGCCAAGACCGCGGAGCTGCTGGCCGGCGCCGAGGCGGAGATCGCCAAGGTGCTGGAGATGGGCGGGGTGATCCCCGCCGTCGAGTCCGGCTACCTGAAGTCCAACCTGGTCGCCTCGCACGCCGCCCGCCGGGCCCGGATCGAGTCCGGCGAGGACAAGATCGTCGGGGTCAACTGCTTCGACACCACCGAGCCCAGCCCGCTCACCGCCGACCTCGACACCGCGATCATGGTGGTCGACCCGGCCTCCGAGCAGTCCGTGCTCGCCGCCCTGGAGGCCTGGCGCGCCGGGCGCGACGAGGCCGCCGCCCAGGAGGCGCTGGCGGAGCTCAAGGCCGTCGCCGCCACCGAGGCCAACCTGATGCCGGCCACGCTCGCCTGCGCCCGGGCCGGTGTCACCACCGGCGAGTGGGCCTTCGCCCTGCGCGAGGTCTTCGGCGAGTACCGCGCGCCCACCGGTGTCGGCGGCGCCCCCGTCGCGGTGGCCGCCGAGCCCGGCGGCGAGCTGGAGCAGGTCCGCGCCGCCGTCGCCGCCACCGCCGCGGAGCTCGGCGCCGGCAAGCTGCGCCTGCTGGTCGGCAAGCCCGGCCTGGACGGGCACTCCAACGGCGCCGAGCAGATCGCCGTCCGGGCCCGCGACGCCGGGTTCGAGGTGGTCTACCAGGGCATCCGGCTGACCCCGGAGCAGATCGTCTCCGCCGCCGTCGCGGAGGACGTGCACTGCGTGGGCCTGTCCATCCTCTCCGGCGCGCACAGCGAGCTGGTGCCCGACGTCCTGAAGCGGCTGCGCCGCGCCGGGGTGGAGGATGTCCCGGTGATCGTGGGTGGCATCATCCCGGCAGCGGACGGCGAGGCCCTCAAGGCCGCCGGCGTCGCCGCCGTGTTCACCCCGAAGGACTTCGGCATCACGACCATCATCGGCCGGATCGTGGACGAGATCCGGCTGGCCAACAAGCTCCAGCCGTGGACGTCCGCACCGACCGCGGCCACGAACTGACCAGCTGACCAGCTGACCACTGGGAAGGAACCCTCGATTCTGATGACTGCAGTCAACCGCCTCCGCCCCCGCCGCTCCTGTCTCGCCGTGCCGGGCAGCAACCCGCGCTTCCTGGAGAAGGCCCAGGGCCTGCCGGCCGACCAGGTCTTCCTCGACCTGGAGGACGCCTGCGCCCCGCTGGTCAAGGAGAGCGCGCGCCACAACATCGTCGACGCGCTCAACAACGGCGACTGGGGCGGCAAGACCCGCGTCGTGCGGGTCAACGACTGGACCACCCACTGGACCTACCGCGACGTGATCACCGTGGTCGAGGGCGCCGGCCCCAACCTCGACTGCATCATGCTGCCCAAGGTGCAGGACGCCGAGCAGGTCAAGGCCCTCGACCTGCTGCTCACCCAGATCGAGAAGACCATGGGCTTCGAGGTCGGGAGGATCGGCATCGAGGCGCAGATCGAGAACGCCAAGGGCCTGATCAACGTCGACGCGATCGCCGAGGCCTCGCCCCGGCTGGAGACCATCATCTTCGGCCCCGCCGACTTCATGGCCTCCATCAACATGAAGTCGCTGGTCGTCGGCGAGCAGCCGCCCGGCTACGGCGCCGACGCCTACCACTACATCCTGATGCGCATCCTGATGGCCGCCCGCGCCAACGACCTCCAGGCGATCGACGGCCCGTACCTGCAGATCCGCAACCAGGAGGGCTACCGCGAGGTCGCCCGCCGCTCGGCCGCCCTCGGCTTCGACGGCAAGTGGGTGCTCCACCCGGACCAGGTCGCCGCCGCGAACGAGATCTACTCGCCCTCGCAGGAGGACTACGACCACGCCGAGCTGATCCTCGACGCGTACGACTACTGCACCTCCGAGGCGGGCGGCGCCAAGGGCTCCGCGATGCTCGGCGACGAGATGATCGACGAGGCCAGCCGCAAGATGGCGCTGGTCGTCGCCGGCAAGGGCCGGGCCGCGGGCCTGCAGCGCACCACCAAGTTCGAGATCCCGGAGGCGTGACCATGCAGTTCGGACGCACCTACGAGGAGTTCGAGGTCGGCGCGGTCTACAAGCACTGGCCCGGCAAGACGGTCACCGAGTACGACGACCACCTCTTCTGCCTGCTCACCATGAACCACCACCCGCTCCACATGGACACCAACTATGCGGAGAAGACGACGGACTTCGGCAAGAACGTCGTGGTGGGCAACTACATCTACTCGCTGCTGCTCGGCATGTCCGTCCCGGACGTCTCCGGCAAGGCGATCGCCAACCTGGAGATCGAGTCGCTGCGCCACGTCGCGCCGACCTTCCACGGCGACACCGTCTACGGCGAGACCACCGTGCTCGACAAGTGGCCGTCCAAGTCCAAGGACGACCGCGGCATCGTGTACGTCGAGACCAAGGGGTACAAGCAGGACGGCACGGTCGTCTGCGTCTTCCGCCGCAAGGTGATGGTGCCGACCGAGACGTACACCAAGGAGCGCGGCGGCGAGCAGCCCGGCCGTCCGACCCCGCTCTCCTGAGCCCCACCCCTTTATAGGGGCCCCTTGAAGAGACCCCGGACGGGGAGGCCGCCGTCATCGGCCGACCCCCACCCGGTCGGGGGCCCTGCTGCCGCAGCCACGCCGGCAGGGTCCCCGGAAAATCCCCCCCCGCCCTCTTAGACCTTTTCGGAGCCGCACGATGGGACGCCTCGCACAGACCGACGGCCTCACCGAGATCCAGCGGGACATCCTCGCCACCGTGCGGGATTTCGTCGACAAGGAGATCATTCCGGTCGCGACCGAGCTGGAGCACAAGGACGAGTACCCGACCGCCATCGTCGAGGGCATGAAGCAGCTCGGCCTGTTCGGCCTCACCATCCCCGAGGAGTACGGCGGCCTCGGCGAGTCGCTGCTCACCTACGCCCTGGTGGTCGAGGAGATCGCCCGCGGCTGGATGTCGGTCTCCGGCATCGTGAACACCCACTTCATCGTGGCGCACATGATCAACGCCCACGGCACCCAGGAGCAGAAGGACCACTTCCTGCCCAGGATGGCGGCCGGCGAGATCCGCGGCGCCTTCTCGATGTCCGAGCCCGGCCTCGGTTCCGACGTTTCGGCCATCTCCACCAAGGGCGTCAAGGACGGCGACTTCTACGTCCTCAACGGCCAGAAGATGTGGCTCACCAACGGCGGCACCTCCACCCTGGTCGCGGTCCTCTGCAAGACCGACGAGGGCGGCAGCACCCCGTACAAGAACATGACCACCTTCCTGATCGAGAAGGAGGCCGGCTTCGGCCCGAACCCGAAGGTTCCCGGCCTGACCGTGCCCGGCAAGATCGAGAAGATGGGCTACAAGGGCGTCGACACCACCGAGCTGGTGCTCCAGGACGTCCGCGTCCCGGCCGACCGCGTCCTCGGCGGCGTCCCCGGCCGCGGCTTCTACCAGATGATGGACGGCGTCGAGGTCGGCCGCGTCAACGTCGCCGCCCGCGGCTGCGGCGTCGCCCGCCGCGCCTTCGAGCTCGGCATCTCCTACGCCCAGCAGCGCTCCACCTTCGGCAAGAAGATCGCCGAGCACCAGGCGATCCAGTTCAAGCTCGCCGAGATGGCCACCAAGGTCGAGGCCGCCCACCAGATGATGGTGATGGCCGCCCGCAAGAAGGACGGCGGCGAGCGCAACGACCTCGAGGCCGGCATGGCCAAGTACCTCGCCTCCGAGTACTGCAAGGAGGTCGTCGAGGACGCCTTCCGCATCCACGGCGGCTACGGCTTCTCGAAGGAGTACGAGATCGAGCGCCTCTACCGCGAGGCCCCGATGCTGCTCATCGGTGAAGGTACTGCGGAGATCCAGAAGATGATCGTCGGGCGCCGGCTCCTGGAGGAGTACCGGATCGCCGAGTGATCACCGGGCCGCCCGCCGACCGATCTCGGCGCCGGGCGGCCCCTCGAACCGCCGGTCGACGGGCGTGCGGGCCCGTTCCGGCGCGGGGCCGTGTCCCGTCACGGGCCCGGCCTGGTCCGCCAGGGTCCGGCACGGCCCTCCGGAAGCGGCCGCAGGGCGTACAGCTGCGACGACGCGCCCTGCGGCCGCTTCCGCACACCTGCTTCCGGCCGGTACGGCCGTTTCGGCCACCGGGTTCCGTCCGCGCACCCGTTGAGACAAGAGTCACCAGCCCTGTCCGGTCCCTTGGGAACCGGACCGGGTCGAGCTACGGTCGTAGGAGTGGACGCGCAGACGCGCCGCCACCGGACACATGAACGAGCAGGCGGGTTGCCCACCCACCGTGTGCTCCCGATAGCATCCACCGGGACAGCAAGCCGTCCCTCTATTACCGATCCCGCGGTGGCCCCCGTCCAGCGGCCATGATCCCCCGCGACAAAGGTCTTCGATGCCCATCAGCCCGTCCCCTCACACCTCCGTCACGGACCGCGATGCCCTCGCAGCCCCGACGGCCGGTCGGCGACCCCGCGTGACCATCGCGCGCGGAGCCACCCCCTGGTTCGTCCCCACCCTCGCCACGGCCGCCGTGACCACCGCCCTCACCCGGCGCAGCGGCAAGTGGGCCCTGGCGGCGGTACCCGCCTGCGCGCTGAGCGCGGGCATGCTGTGGTTCTTCCGCGACCCCGAGCGTGAGATCGGCACGGGCAGAGTGATCTCCCCCGCCGACGGCGTGGTGCAGAGCATCGACGCCTGGCCGGACGGCCGCACCCGGGTCGCGATCTTCATGAGCCCGCTGAACGTCCACGTCAACCGCGCGCCCCTGCCGGGCACGGTGACGTCGGTCGAGCACGTCGCGGGCGGCTTCGTCCCCGCGTTCAACAAGGACAGCGACCAGAACGAGCGGGTCGTCTGGCACTTCGACACCGAGCTCGGCGACATCGAGATGGTCCAGATCGCGGGGGCCGTGGCACGCCGCATCGTGCCGTACGTCGAGGCCGGAACCAAGGTCGAGCAGGGCGACCGGATCGGTCTGATCCGGTTCGGGTCCCGGGTCGACACCTACCTGCCGGCCGGCGTCGAGGTCGGCGTCGAGGTCGGCCAGAAGACCACAGCCGGGGTGACGCGCCTTGACCGTGACTGATCCTGAGACAATCGTCGGCCTGGACGACGAGGAGACGGCCCTGCGCCGCCGCCGCTGGGCGCGCGACCGCGAGCTGCGCGCCCCGCGCTCTCCCCAGCACCTGTCCACCGCCGACTTCCTGACCCTGGGGAACGCCGTCTGCGGCTTCCTGGCGATCTACTCGATCACCACCGGGGTCCTGGTCCCGCACATCACCAACCCGGACGCCGCTCCGGACCGGCACAGCGCCGCCACGGCGGTCACGCTGCTGCTGATCGGCTCGATGTGCGACCTCTTCGACGGCCTGGTGGCGCGCAAGCTGCGCTCCTCGGCCCTCGGGGCGGAACTGGACAACCTGGCGGACCTGATCAGCTTCGGCATCGCGCCGGCCTACTTCGTCGCGGTCTGGGGCATGGTCTCGACCACCGGCTCCAACAGCAAGCTCTCGGCGCTCATCGCGCTGACCGTGCTGCTCGCGGTGGTGCTGCGGCTGGCCCGCTTCTCGGCCGTCAAGATGCGGCCCGGGGTGTTCCAGGGCATGCCCTGCCCGATGGGCGCGATGACGGTGATCGCCATCGTGCTGCTCGACCCGCCGATCCTGCCCGGTCTGCTCGCCATCTTCGGCGCCGCGTACCTGATGGTCAGCCGGATCGAGTACCCGAAGCCGCAGGGGCTGCTGGCCACCGCCACGCTCTGCTGGGTCGTCGTGGCCATCGGCTGCCTGGCCGCCTGGGCCACCGGTCTGCCGGGCGGCGACCGGCTGATGCACATCGGCGCGATCGCCCAGATCACGCTCGCCGCGATGGCGCCGCTGCTGGTCATCCGCCGCAAGGTGGGGCAGAAGGTCGGCGACGTCCGCGCCCGGCGGGCGGAGTCGCGGATCGGCTGATCCCCGCGAACGCCATGAGGAAGGGCCCGGAACCTGCTGGTTCCGGGCCCTTCCTCATGTGTCCGAAGCGCGTCGGAGCTCTTCGCGGCTCGGGGCGCCCGCGGGTTCAGGCGCCGCCGGTGTGCACGCTGAAGGCCGAGCGGCGGGCCGCCCGGGCCACGCCCGGGTCCGGGTGCACGCCCGAGACCGCCGTCAGCACCGAGGCCGCCCGCGGGTGGCCGGACTGCCGGGCCCGGGCGAACAGCCGGACCGGGTCGCCCGCCGCGGCGCCCTCGACGTGGCCCACCAGCAGCTCGGTCTCACCGTGGTCGAGCACCGCGGCCGCGGTGTCCACCCAGAGCCAGGCCGCGTCCTCCGCGCCCAGCACGTCCGCCGGGGAGACGCCCTCGTCCGCGCGCTCCGCCAGCCAGAGCAGCGCGTAGGGGCGCAGCACCGGCTCGTCCACCGCGGCGCGCACCGCCTGCTCGGCCGGACCACCGGCCACCCGCAGCGCCTCGAAGGCGAGCCCGCGCACCAGCGCGTCGTCGCCCTGGGCGGCGTCCAGCAGCTCGCCCACCGCGCGGTCCGCCGGACGGGCCGCGACCCAGGCCCGGAACTCGGCGCGGGCCGGGCCCGGCGAGTAGTCCGCGCAGGCGTTCAGCAGCTCGAAGGCGCTCTGCTCGATGTGCCCGGCCGCGGTCTGCGCGACCGTGCAGATCTCCTCCAGCTTCGCCCGCACCGCCCAGTGGCCGAGCGGCGACAGCTCCGCGGCGTCGTTCCGGCGCTGCAGGGCGCCGACGGCCGCCAGGCCGTCCAGCATCCAGTCCAGGACGGCGGCCACGTCCGAGGGCGAGGCCGGGGTGTCGATCTGCGGCGCGCGGCAGGTGCCGCGGACGGCGGAGACCGCCGAGGCGGCGTGCGGCACCGGCGACAGGCCGGGCCCGCCGAGGCCGGCGCCGACCCGGCGCTCGTCCAGGCCCCGGCGCAGCAGCTCCAGCAGCTCGCTCTCGGCGACCGGGCCGTCCACCAGGTGCAGGAAGGAGAGCAGCTGCGGGGCCTGGTCCACGGCCTGCCCGGCCAGGACGGCGAACACGCCGCGCAGCGCGGCGGGCGGCACCGGGGCGAGCAGGGTCCAGGCGTCGAACAGCGCCGACCAGCCGCGCACCACGGCCTCGTCGTCGTGCTCCCAGGCGTGCAGGCGCCAGCCGGGGCCGGCGCCGGCGTCCCTGGCCTCCACCAGGCCGACCAGCAGTGCCTGCCCCCACGCCTTGGCGGCCGCGCCGACCGTCATGGCCAGCGCCCGGCCCGCCGCACGGGCGTCCTCCGGGAGCAGCTCGCCGCGCTTGTCGACCTCGGCCAGCTCGCCGGCCCAGCGGGCGACCCGGACGGCGTCCACCAGCATCCGGCGGGCCAGCGGCGCCAGCTCGGCGGGTGCCGGGAAGCCCTCCGGCACGGGAACCCGGCCCCGTCCGGGAGCCGGAGCGGGCCCTCGCCGCCGGGGTACTCCGTTACGGGGGACACCCGCCCCGCCCGGCCTGCCACCGGCGGGCCGGTGGGCCGTTCCGGGGAGACGGGTCACCGTCGCACCGGTACCGATCGTCGGCGGGAGCGGGGCATCACGGTCGCGCGGGTTCCGAGACGTCACGTCGAGCAGTCTTCCCCTTGTACCGGCCTTCTGTCACATCCGGTTGTCCGTACGACCGGGCGACCGGTGGTAGCACCTCCGCAAGATCGGGCAACAGCGGCAAACCGCCTGGCCGGAAACGTGTGACCTGGCCATGCCACCCATGGCGCCCCGGTTGCCGGGGATGTTCGAACGGTCACTGTGCGTACGGGTGGGGGGTCTGGGGCAGGGCCAATTTTTGCCCCTGATGGCGGGACGGCTTCCGCACGGGGAATCCGCGCCGCCGACGTCCGGCGGGAGTGTCCAGCCCGAATCCGGACGGATGGCGGACGGGGCGGGGGGTCGCACGGCGCGGGAAACGGCACGAGAAGTCGACCGGGCCGACTTCTCATGCATCCCGGAATAGACGGGAGAAACGTTCCTTCGTGGACGGGGAAACGCACCGGACATCGCCATCGGGACCCGGCCGGAAACGGCGCACGCGCGAGGGGGGGCTGCCGGGGCTAGGGTCCGTCTTCAAACTCCCGTCGTCCGCCCGGAGGGCGGGCGGGGCGGCGTTGGGGTGCGTGCATCGCAAGGCGGAGGAGGGAGCCACTGC
>NZ_JBEXJK010000252.1:0-12277 GCF_040609095.1 Kitasatospora sp. NPDC004799 | reverse complement strand
GCCGGTCGAGGGCGGAGACCGCGCAGGCGGGCGCGGGCTCCGCGAGCCGCTCCGCCAGCTCGGGCCCGGTCAGCCGGCGAGCCTGCTCCAGGGCCCGGTCGGCCGCGTCCAGGGCCCGCGCGAAGGTGGGCTCCTCGCCGAGGTCGAGCCGCAGGGTCACCAGCCCGGTCCGCTCGTTCGAGACGAAGGGAACCGCGACGCGGATCCGGTGGAGGTCGTTGTGCCGGCTCAGCACGGCCGCCAACGCGGCCAGCAGAACCGGGAGTTCGGGGCCGCCGACGGCCTCGCCCGAGGCGCGCCGGAACGACCGGGCGGCCGTGCGGGCGGGGAGCAGCGGAAAGGAGTCGGCCTCGCCCCCGTGGTCCGGGGGCGCGCTGGCAGCAGGTTCGACGGAGGTCATGGTTCCCCGGGTGGTTGCGGGCCCGTGCCGCGGTGCGGCGGGGCTACAGGGCGGCGTGCGGGCGGGGTGGCTCAGTTCGGCGCGGACTGCTCGGCGGTGGCCCGGGTGATGATCAGGCGGCCGAGGACGAGGGCGTCCAGGCCGGCGTCCAGGAAGGTGCGGACGGCCTCGTCGGGAGTCCGCACGATGGGCTGGCCCGCGACGTTGAAGGAGGTGTTCAACACCGCCGGCACGCCGGTGAGGGCTCCGAACTCGCTGATGAGCGACCAGAACAGGGGTGAACTGCGGCGGGACACGCTCTGCACCCGGGCCGAGCCGTCCACATGGGTGACGGCGGGCAGCCGCCGCACGTACTCCTCGCGGACGTACGCCACGAAGAGCATCTCGGCGAACCGGTGGATGTCCTCCGGTTCGATCTCGAACAGCGTGCCGGCGGCCTCCTCCGTCACGGCGGGGGCGAAGGGGCGGAACGACTCCCGTTTCTTGACCAGGGCGTTGATGCGCCGGCGCATGTCGGCGGCGCGCGGGTCGGCGAGGATGCTGCGGTTGCCGAGCGCCCGGGGGCCGAACTCCATCGGGCCCTGGAACCAGCCGATGACCTTTCCTTCGGCGATCAATCCGGCGGTGGCACTGATCAGTTCGGCCTCGTCCGCGGTGCGGCGGACCGTGACGCCGGGGACGGATCCGGCCGCTCTGTCGTAGTCCCGGGGGCCGTAGGCGGGGCCGAGCAGGGTGCCCGAGCCGGGCCCGGGACGGTCTCCCAACTCGGCGGCGCCCACGAGGGCCGCGCCCAACGCGGCGCCGTCGTCACCGGACGCGGGCTGGACGTAGACGTCCTCGAAGAGCCCGCTGCGCAGGAGGGTCCCGTTGGCGACGCAGTTCAGCGCGACGCCGCCGGCCAGGCAGAGCCGGGTGAGGCCGGTCTGCCGCCGGTAGTGCGCCAACTGGTGGAGCTGGGCGCGTTGCAGCACGGCCTGGAGCGCCGCCGCGACGTCCATGTGCCGCTGCTCCAGCGGCTCCCCGGGCCGCCTGCGCGGCCCGAGCTCCCGCTCGACGGCGGCCAGGGACGCCCGGTAGGTCTCCTTGTCGAGGTCGTCGGCGTTCTCCAGCAGCAGCGGCACGAAGTAGCGGCCCTCGGAGTCGAGGTGCACCCACTCCCGGAGGATCGTCTCGGTGTAGCGGTTCGGGTCGCCGTGCGGGGCGAGGCCCATCACCTTGTATTCGCCGTCCCCGAAGGCGAACCCCAGGTAGAGCGTGAACAGCCCGTACAGCAGCCCGAGCGAGCTGTGCGCGGGCACCTCGGCCAGGGTCTCGAACCCCCGCCCGGCGGCGTACACGGTGGCGGAGTTCCGCTCGCCGAGGCCGTCGGACACCACCACGAGGGCGTCCCCGAAGCCGCTGGGATAGTAGGCGCTGGCGGCGTGGGCCAGGTGGTGCGGGACGGGGAGGAACCGCCCGTCCAGGTCCACCCCGAGGTGCCGCTCCGCGACGGTCCGGTTGGCCTCCGGGGCGAGGGCGGTCTCGTAGAGCCCCCGGTAGTAGTCGCCCTGCCCGAGGTAGAAATCGCGCTCGGGGCCGAACGAGAAGCTGTGGGCGACCAGATCGATGTCCGAGGCCTTCATCTCCGCGAGCCCCAGGGCGAATTGCGCCGCGCCGGCGGGAAAGGCCGACGAGTGCTTCACACCGTCGAACCGCTCCTCCGCCGCGGCCGCGACGACCCGGCCGTCGACGACCAGTGCTGCCGCGGAATCAGCGCCCTGGGAGATGGCGTATTCACGGTCGTCGAGGCCGGGCCACCTCTGCGCCTTGAAGTCTCTGGCCGATGAAATTCCACTGAACCCCAATACCGCTTTGCGACGCATCGGATGCGGTACCCCATTCCCGTGGCGACAGGCCGCCGGAGCGGCACGCGAGTTGGAACCCCTGCCATAGTCGGTCGTGTGGCAACACTAGATTCGCAGCATTGCAGGAACATTGCGGCGATATGAAGATCCAACAGGTGGAAATCGCCCAATACGCCTCGGCTGTACCGTTTTTGACGCAACGTCACCATGGATGGCGATAGCATCCGTCGGAGCGGGGACGGTTCCTGTGTAGGCTCTGTCCGCTGTTCCGATGTGTACCGACCCCACCCAGAGGGAGCACTGCGTGCAGACCCAACCAGTCGGCGGCTGGCTCGACGACCTGGCATCCGGCTCCTCCACGCCGGGCGGCGGCGCGGCGGCGGCCATGAACGCCGCGGTAGGCGCCGCCCTGATCTCCATGGTGTGCAACCTGACGATCGGCCGCCCCAAGTACGCCGCCTACGAGGCCGAGCTGACCGCCGCGCTCAAGAACGCGGAGGAACTCCGGGGCAAGGCCCTCGAACTGGCCGCCGACGACGCGGTGGCCTTCGCCGCCGTCATCGCGGCGTACCAGCTCCCCAAGGGCACCGACGCCGACAAGCGGGCCCGGACCGCCGCGATCCAGACCGCCCTGGTGGGCGCGGCCGAGGTGCCGCTGCGCACCGCGGAACTCGCGGCCGAGGTGGTCCGGCTCAGCCGCGCCGTGCTGCCCGGCGCCAACGTGAACGTCGTCTCGGACGTCGCGGTGGCCGCCTCCTCCGCCCGAGCCGCGCTGGACGCGGCCGTCGTCAACGTGGAGGTCAACCTGGCCGCCCTCACCGACGAGGAGCAGCGGGCAGCCCTCCGGGGCCGGCTCGCGGCCCCCCTCGCAGCAGCAGCCGAGGCCGACGCCGTCGTGGCCGAGGTCCGCGAAAGGATCGCCAAGTGAAGCCCATCGACGGCCGCGGCGTCGCCGCCGGCATCATGGCCGAGGTCTCCGCCACCGCCGCCGAACTGCGTGCCGCCGGCACGGACCCGACCCTCGCGATCGTGGTGCCCACCCGGGACGAGGCCACCGCCTGGTACGTGCGCTCGATCGAGCGGGCGGCGGCCAAGGCGGGGGTGACCAGCCGCATCGAGCAGCTGACCGACCCCAGCGGCGACGATGTCGCCGACCTCCTGGGCAAGCTGTCCGCCGACCCGTCCGTGCACGGCATCATCTGCCAGACCCCGCTGCCCGAGGGGGTGCGCCTCGACGAGGTCGCGGCGCACATCGCCCCCCGCAAGGACGTGGACGGCGCCAACCCGACCAGTCTCGGCCGGCTCGCCGCCGGACTGCCGACCTTCGCGCCCGCCACCGCCGCCGCCGTCCTGGAGCTGCTCCACCACGAGGTCGGCGACCTCGCGGGCGCCCGGACCGTGGTGGTCGGCCGCTCCACGGTGGTCGGCAAGCCGGCTGCCCTGCTGCTGCTCAACGAGCATGCCACGGTGACGGTCTGCCACTCCCGGACGGCCGAACTCGCCGAGGTGTGCGCCCAGGCGGACGTCCTGGTGGTCGCCGTGGGCCGGGCGCACTTCATCGGCGCCGAGCACATCAAGCCGGGTGCGGTCGTCATCGACGTCGGCACCAACCCCACCGCCGACGGAGGCCTGGCCGGTGACGTCGACCCGGCCGCCGCCGAGAGCCGTGCCGGATCCTGCACCCCCGTCCCCGGCGGCGTGGGCCCGGTCACCACGGCGCTCCTGCTGCGCCACACGGTGGCAGCCGCCCGCGGCTGACCGCCGGTCATCGAGGACGACGAGGAGGAGCCGTGCGGCGACTGCTGGTGCTCGGCGGCTCGGCCTTCGTCGGCCGCGCCGTGGTGGAGTCCGCCCGGTCCAGGGGCTGGGCGGTCACCACCTTCAACTGGGACCGTACCGGCCCCCTCGACCCGGCCGACGCCGACGGCGGTCCCACGGTGGAGCGCCTGACCGGTGATCGCACCCGGGCAGAGGACCTCCAGGTCCTGCGCGGACGCGAGTGGGACCAGGTGGTCGACACCTGGCAGGGCCCGGCGGCGGCGGTCCGGGCGACCGCCGGCCTCCTCGCCGACGCGGTGGGCGGCTACGGCTACGTCTCCAGCCTGACGGTCTACCGACACCCGTCGCCGCCCCCGCTCACCGAGTCCCGCCCGCTGCTGGCTCCCGGGCCCGAGGAGGGCGCGGACTACCCCGCGCGGAAGGCCTCGGCCGAGCGCGCGGTGCTGGAGGCCTTCGGCGAGAGGGCCCTGCTCGTCAGGGCCGGGCTCGTCGTCGGTCCGTGGGAGTACGTCGGCCGGTTGCCGTGGTGGCTGCTGCGGATGCGCGACCCGGGGCCGGTGCTCGCCCCGGGGCCGTCCGGCCGCCAGGTGCAGTACGTCGATGCCCGGGACCTCGCGGAGTGGGTGCTGGACGCCGGCCGCGACCGGCGCGGGGGCGCCTACAACCTGGTCTGCCCGCCCGGACACGCCACGATGGGACGCCTGTTGGAGGCCTGCAGGGAGGCGGCCGGCGGTGGCGCCGACCTGCGCTGGACGGACGAGGGCCATCTGCTGAACAGCGGCGTCCGGCCGTGGAGCGAACTGCCGTTGTGGATCCCGCCGCGGGCCGGCGAGGCGGACGTCTACGGCGTCGACGTGTCCCGCGCGGTGGCCGCCGGCGCCCGGTTCCGTCCGGTCGAGGAGACCGTGGCGGACACCTGGGCCTGGCTGAACGGCCCCCCGGAGCACCGGGCGCTGCTGCAGCAGCGCCCTTGGCTGACCCGGGAGCGCGAGGCCCTGTTGCTCGCCACCGCCCCGGGCCCGGCCTGAGCCGTACCGACCGGCGCCCCCGTACCGGCCCCGGCGCCCCGCACCGCCCGGAGCCGACGGGGGATCAGGTCGGTACGGGGGACGCGGGCCGCGTCTCCGGCGCCCGCCACCACAGCGGCAGGCTCAACAGGGCCCAGGCGCCGGTGACGGCGAACGCGACCGCGAACGAGCACGCACCGGCCAGCGCGCCCGCGATCAGCGGTCCGACGACACTACCCAGGTCGGATGCCATCTGGAAGCCGGCCAGGACCGGTCCGCCCCGGTTCCGTGACCCCAGTACGTCGGCGACCGCCGCGTTGAGCGGCGGGGTGAGCAGGCCACTGCCGAGCCCGGCCGCCAGGGACGCCGCGACGAACAGCGCGAAGCTCCCGGTGAGCCCCATCACGACGGTGCCGGCCCCGGACAGGAACAGGCCGAGCATCACGGGTGGCCGGCGGCCGCTGCGGTCGGACCACACGCCCGCGCCCAGCAGGACCACCGCGTTGCCGACCGCGAAGGCGGCCAGCGACGTGCTCGCCCAGGCGCCGCCCTGACCGAGCCCCTCCGCCACGAACAGCGGAACGAGCGTGATCCGGACGCCGGAGACCATCCACCCGTTGGCGAAGTTGGAGACCAGTGCCGCCCGGTAGGCGGGGTGGCGCAGGGCGTCCGCGAACCGGGCGGTGTCCGCCGGGACCCCGCGCGTCACGGTTCCGGCCCCTCGGCCGCCCTGGACCGCGACCCGCATCACCACCGCCGCGAGCAACAGGGCCGCCGCGTACACCAGGAACGGCGTCCGCAGGTCGACGGCGAGGAGGCCCGCGCCGAGCAGCGGTCCGCCGATGCCCCCCAGCACGAAGAAGGTGCTGTACACGCCGGAGGCCCGGCCGCGCAGGTCGGGCGGTGCGGTTCGGGCGAGCAGCGTCCCGCCCGCGACCGTGAAGAGCGCCGAGCCGATCCCCGATACGCCGCGGCACAGGAGGAGTTGCCAGTACTCGGTGGTGAAGGCGCAGGCGCCGGTGGAGACCGTGATGACCAGCAGCCCGAGCACGTAGCTGTCCCGCTCGCCCATCCGGGTCACCACCTGCGCGGCGGGAGCGGAGCTCGCGATCCTCAGCACGGCGAAGACGCTGACCACGGCGGACGCCGCGAAATAGGATATTCCGAATCCCCTGGCATACAGCGGAATTGCGGGGGCAACAAAGCCATAACCTATCGACACCATAAAGCCCGCGGCCACCAGGGCGCGCACTTCCCGAGGCAGCTTCCCCGCCATGATCCCTCTCGGTCTTTTCGCGAAGTCGAGTGCGGACAGGAGGAATTGGGTGCTGCTACGGTCGCGATCGACCCGAAAATCCGTCCTCCGAAAGCCCACGGAGAGCGAGCTGCGTCAGCAGGTCAACAGGGAAGGGAACTCAACCGCGCGAAGCCGGGATACTTCCGCGGGAGCGGCCGAGGGTTCCTGATCACAACAGCAGGCTATGTCGGCTCCTGAAGCCCCGTCAAGGCGTGCATTTCCCGTGCGGTTGAGAAGAGTTGAATCCCGAGGCCGCCTTCCCCCCACCATGCGCTGCGCCCGGGCGGTGCGACGCGGCAGCGGAGCCGGCTCCCGCGGCAGCCCCTCGCCCGTCCATCCAACGAACGGAGACCCCTGCCCACTGGACGTGCCGTTCGAGCCCCGCCGGATCGAGCTGAAGCGAGTACAGGTCAGCTTCCACCACCCGCTGACCCTGCACGGCAGCGGCGCCAACCTGGGCGACGTGCCCCGGAGCGCGATCAGTGTCCACTTCCAGGACGGCGCCAACCGCTACCGGGCCGCCACCGACGCGGCCGGGGCGCCGGTGGCCTATGTGCACGACGAGTTCGTCCGGCGAGCTGGTCGCACGCGACATGGCAAGGGCTCCCGACGGATTCCGGTCACATTTCCGGTGCGCGCCGCCGAGACGTCCCTTGGCCTGCGTCGATGCGTGCGGCGGCGGCGAAGCCGGTACGGGGCTCCCCGGCCCCCGGCTCGGCGACCAGCGAAGATCGGTTGGCCGCGGTCGTGTTCGACGGCGCCTTCGACGACGTCTGCGGCGACCTGCTCGACGGCAGGTCGCCACCGTGCCCCCGCGTCGGATCGAGCCACTCGGACGGGCCCCGACGGGCGAGCCGGGATCGCGCCCACGCTGCTGGTTCGACACGTTTCGACAGGCTCGTTCCGGACGCATTCTGTTAGCGCTCACACATAGACTCAAATGCTTGTCCGGCTCACTCGCCCCGCTCGAATCCCCTTGCTCACAGGTGACAGCGCTGAGAGCGTTAACAAGCCCGATCCGAGGGCCCGTGAGAAGCCCGACGTCTTCGACCACTCACCGCTACGACGCACACCAACTCCCCCTAAGGAGTGCCGTGTTACCGAAACGCCGTGTCTTCGCCACCCGGCGACCGCTGCTCAGCGTCGTCGTCCCCTGCTACAACGAAACCGACGTGCTGGCGCACACCCACGAGCGCCTGAGCCGTGTCCTGGACGCCCTGCCCGAGTTCGACACCGAACAGATCTACGTGGACGACGGCAGCGCCGACGGCACCTGGGATCTGATCAACTCCCTCGTCCGCCGGTCCGGTTCCACCCGGGCGATCCGGTTGAGCCGGAACTTCGGCCACCAGGGCGCCTGCCTGGCCGGACTGCGCGAGTCCCGGGGCGACGCCGTCGTCGTCATCGACGCGGACCTGCAGGACCCCCCGGAAGTGATCACCGAGATGGCCGCCCGGTGGCTGGAGGGCTGGTCGGTGGTCTCCGCCCGGCGGCGCAGCCGGGCCGGCGAGACCGTGTTCAAGCGGGCCACCGCCGCCGCGTTCTACCGCGTGCTCAGCGCCGTGTCGGACCGGCCGCCCGAGCTCGACACCGGCGACTTCCGGCTGATGGACCGGGAGTTGGTGGACCTGCTGTCCGCCTCGCCCGAGCAGGACCTCTACCTCCGCGGTGCCGTCAGCTGGTTCGGACTGCCGGAGACCAGCGTGACCTTCGACCGCGCGGCGCGGTTCGCGGGCACGACGAAGTACACCCTGCGCAAGATGCTCGCCCTGTCCCGCAACGGTCTGCTCGCCAACTCCTCCCTCCCGCTGCGCCTGCCCGCCTACCTGGGCGCGCTCACCCTGATCGGCGGGGCGACCGCCGCCACGCTGCGCCGTGACGTCCGGCTGCTGGCGTCCTCCGGCGCCTTCGGTGTCCAGGCGCTGGCCCTGGGCGTGGTGGGGGAGTACCTGGGCGCGGTGCTGCGCCAGGTCAGGGGCCGGCCCCACTACGTGG
Source organism: Kitasatospora sp. NPDC004799 (assembly GCF_040609095.1). Taxonomy (NCBI): domain Bacteria; kingdom Bacillati; phylum Actinomycetota; class Actinomycetes; order Kitasatosporales; family Streptomycetaceae; genus Kitasatospora; species Kitasatospora sp. NPDC004799. The sequence goes on along the minus strand of NZ_JBEXJK010000252.1, from coordinate 3,955 downwards.
TCGGCGAGCGACTCGAAGCGATCGGCGCATCCGTACCCGAGCCCGTACACCTTGAGGAGCGTGTCGCCCTGTGAGCACGACAGCGGAGCAGAACACAGCGCCGGCCACGCCGGTGGACGTCGTGATCGTCGGGGCCGGTTTCACCGGTCTGTCGGCCGCGCTCGAACTCGCCTCCCAGGGCCGGAGCGTGCGCGTCATCGAGCGCGAGGAGGTGGTCGGCGGGCTCGCCGCCAGCTTCGACGTGGGGGAGGGGCGGCGGCTGGAGCGGTTCTACCACCACTGGTTCGACTCCGACCAGGAGATGGTCCGGCTCTGCGCGGGGCTGGGCCTGTCCCACCTGCTGGAGGCCCACGAGACCCGGACCGGCGTGTACTACGCCAACTCGGTGTACCGGCTGTCGGCCCCCCTGGACCTGCTGCGGTTCAGCCCCTTGCCGCTGGTGGACCGGCTGCGGCTCGGCGTGCTGGCGCTGAAGGCCCGGCGGGTGAAGCACTGGCGGGACCTCGAATCGCGCACGGCGGAGGAGTGGCTGGTGTCGCTGGGCGGCCGCCGCGTCTACGAGACCGTCTGGCGCCCCCTGCTGGAGGGCAAGTTCGGCGACTACGCCTCCCAGGTGGGGGCCACCTGGATGTGGACCAAGCTGCACCTGCGCGGCGGCAGCCGCTCGCGCTCCGGCAAGGAGACGCTGTACTACCTCAAGGGCGGCTGCGAGGTCCTGCTGGACGCGCTCCGGCGCCGGCTGGAGTCGCTGGGCGCGGAGTTCCTCACCGGCACCGAGGTCGAGGCCGTCCACGTTGGTGCGTCCGGGGTCAGCGGGGTGACCGCGGGCGGCGTCTTCCACCCCGCCGGCCAGGTCCTCGTCACCGTGGCCCCGCCGCTGGCCGCCGGACTGCTCGACCACGCGGACGACGACCACCCGGGCGTCGCGCAGGTGCGGCGGCGCTGGTCCGCGGTCGACTACCTGGGCAACGTCTGCCTGGTGCTGGAGAACAACCGCCGCCTGTCGGACACCTACTGGCTCAACGTCAACGACCCCGGCTTCCCCTATGTCGGCGTCATCGAGCACACCAACCTGGACAGCCCCGACCGGTACGACGGCCGGCACGTCGTCTACCTGTCGAAGTACCTTCCGACGGACGCCGAGCTGTACCGGATGTCCGACGAGGAGGTCTTCCGCTACAGCCTGCCGTACATCCAGCGGATGTTCCCCGATTTCCGGGAGAGCTGGGTGGAGCGCTTCCACGTCTGGCGCGCCGCCTACGCCCAGCCGGTGATCACCCCGGGCTACACCCGCACCATGCCCCCGGTGGAGTCCGGGATCCGCGGACTGTACCTGGCGGGAATGGCCCAGGTCTTCCCCGAGGACCGCGGCACCAACTACGCCGTGCGCGACGGCCGCCGCGCCGGGCTGCTCGTCCTCGACCGCCTCGCCGCCGAGCGCACCCCCGAAACCGTCTCCGGGAGCCACCGTGCCTGAACTGCTGACCGTCGACCAGGCCGAGGCCATGACCGCCGAGCAGGTCCACGACCTGTACCGGAAGTACGTCAGCCGCAGCCAGGTCTCCCTGATCGGGTCCTTCGGTTTCGGCCGGGACGTCGCCGACCACGCCGAGGGCGCCTGGATCCACCTGCGGGACGGCCGGCGCATCCTGGACTTCACCGGCGGGGTCGGCGTCCTCAACCACGGGCACAACCACCCGCGGATCCTCGCCGCCCGCAAGCGCTTCCTCGAGGCGCAGCGGATGGAGGTCCACAAGAACTACCTCTCCCCGTACGTCGCCGCGCTCGGCCACAACCTCGCGCAGCTGCTGCCGGAGGACCTCAACGTCAGCTACTTCCCCAACTCCGGGGCGGAGGCGGTGGAGGGCGCGGTCAAGCTCGCCTACAAGTACCACCGCGGCCGCCGGGGCACCGTGCTCCACACCGACATCGCCTTCCACGGGAAGCTGCTCGGCGCCGGGAGCCTGACGGCCTCGCCCGAGGTCCACTTCTCGTACCCGCGGATCCCGGGCACGGACAGGTTCGGCTACGACGACCTGGACTCGTTCCTGCTGGCGCTGGAGCGGCACACCTCGTCGGCCGGCGAGTGCGACGTGTACGCCGTCGTGCTGGAGCCGTTCAGCGCCTCCAGCCTGCGCGAGTGCTCGCCCGGATTCCTGCGCGCGGTGCGGCGGCTGTGCACCGAGCGCGACATCGTGCTGATCTTCGACGAGGTGTACACCGGCTGGGGCAAGACCGGTGAGCTCTTCCACTTCCTGCACCACCCGGGGCTCGTCCCCGACATCGTCACCACGTCCAAGTCCTTCGGCGGCGGCAAGGCGTCGATCTCCGGGTACATCGCCCGCGAGCCGATCTTCCGCAGCGCCTACGACAACCTGGCCGACGCCACCCTGCACAGCACGACGTACTACGGGTTCGGCGAGGAGACGGCGACCGCGCTGGAGGCCGTCGCCGTGGCCGTGGACGAGGACTTCCCCGGCCGCGCGCGGAAGCTGGGCGAGTGCCTGGGCGACGGACTGGCCGGGATCGCCGCCCGTCACCCGCGCCTGGTGCGGGAGGTGCGGGGCCGCGGCGCGCTGCACGGGCTGTTCCTGACGCCCGGTCCGCAGCTGCCCGAGAGCGTGCGCAGCAAGCTGCCGACCGCCGCCGCGAAGGACCCGCAGGCCATGTCGAAGGTGCTGACCGCCGCAGTGATCGCGGCGCTCTACCGCGACCACGGCATCCTGACCTTCTTCGGCTCCAACCGCTCGATCGCGCTCATCGCCTCCCCGCCGCTGGTCGCCGAGCCGGACGAGGTGGACCTGTTCGTCACCGCCCTGGACGAGGTGCTCTCCCGGGGCGCCACCCGGCTGCTCGCCGGGCTGGTCAAGGAGAAGGTGTCGGCATGAGCGAGCGGTGGGGGCACCCCCGGCGCGTGACCGGCACCGCGTCCGCCCTGCGGGCCTCCGGCCTGCCCCGCTGCTGGGCCGCCGAGTTCGCGCCGCTGCGCTCCCGGCCCGCGCTGCGCGAGGCGGTCCGGCACACGGCGGAGAGCCTGGACCGGGCCCCGGCCGTCCAGCGCTGGGGCGTGTCGGCGGCCCTGCGGCTGTTCCCCGTGGCCTTCCTCGCCGTCGCCGGCCGCTTCCCCGGGAACGCCTCGCCCAGCCGGCTGCGCGCGGGGCTGGCGCGGCTGCGGGGCGTCCCCGGCTACGCCGACGTCCTGCGCGCCACCACGGCGCTGGCCCTGTACGGTGCCCTGGACGGACCGGCCGCCCGGGAGGCACTGCGGTGAGCGCCGCGACCGACATCGACTGCGACGCACTGGTCGTCGGCTCCGGCGCGGGCGGCAGCGTCGCCGCGCGCGAACTGGCGGCCGCCGGCCGCGCGGTGACCGTCCTCGAGGAAGGCCCCAGGGTCAGCACCGAGGACCTCGCGGCCGCCACACCCGCCGAGTCCATGCGCCGCCTCTACCGCAACGGCGGAGCGACGGCGATCCTCGGCACGCCGCCGATCGCCTACGGCGAGGCCTGCGTGGTCGGCGGCACCACGGTGGTCAACGGCGGCCTGCTCTGGCAGCCCTCGGCGGCCCTCCTCGACCGCTGGGCGGCCGGGACCGGGTACGGCGGCTACCGGGCCGACGTCATGGGCGCGCACTTCGCGCGGGTGCAGCAGCGGCTCGGCATGATCGTGCAGGAGCACGGCGACGGCAACGCGGATTCCCGGCTGCTCGCCCAGGCCGCCTCGTCGCTCGGCTGGCGCTGGCAGCACCCCCAGCGGGTCGTGCGGGGCTGCCGCCACCGCAACCAGTGCGCCACCGGCTGCCCGAGCGGCGCCAAACAGAGCATGGCCCTCAGCTACCTGCCCGAAGCGGAGGCCATGGGCGCCGTCATCCACCCCGGGGTCCGGGTGGAGCGGATCCTCCACGACGGCGGTGCCACCGCCCTCGGCGTCGCGGCCACCGGCCCCGACGGCCGGG